>JANQKX010000436.1 GCA_028280915.1 Kiloniellaceae bacterium | reverse complement strand
GGAGTCCCGCAAAACGCCGTTTTCGGTCCATAGAGGAAAGGCCCCTAGGGCCCGCACACCCAGGCGGGGCTTGACGAAGTAACCGGCATCGCCGCATCCGGCGATTTTAGAGGCAAATTTCGCGTAGGGCACCGCCGCGCCGTCCACGTCTTTGATCCGGCGGTCCTGGGTCGCCAAAAACAGTGTCTCGGTCGCCGGCACGCCAATCTCTCTCATCAACAGCTCGAACGTCAGTTTGTCCGAGACCTTGTCACGGTTTTCCAGCGGGTTCGCGTCCGCGATGAAACGGTTGATGTAGTGATGGGGCAAATAGTCAAAGATATCGCCGTCAAAGCTGCGCTCATACATATGGTGACGAAAGTATTGCAGCGGCAGGCAGCGATAAAAGCGATATAAATTCCTAAGCTCGGCCGCTTGTTGCTTCAGCGGCTTTTTTGATTTCGACGAAATGTAGTAGGGGAGCTCTCCGGTGACGAGCTTTTTCAGTTTGCCCGGCCTGATCCTTGCTTGCCATGAGCCGGCCCGGGAAAAGTCAATCATTCGTTCAGACATGGTCGCCGACACATCCGCTGATTTATGAAATTGTCAGTATGGCACCGGGGACTGGAGGCAGGAAGCATCAAATCCTCGGTACTGAACTCGCGGACCAATCTCGCTCAGAATTCTTAAATTCGGCCAAACGAACCCCATGCCGAGGGAGGGTTTGACCGAAAGTTCCATGATCTTGATCCGCACCCCGGGACGGGGCGTTAACGGAATGGTAAGGACTTCCCGGGAGATTCGGAAAAAATCGAGGAATCTCCCATGGCCGCCGCGAAAACCCTGGGGTCCCTGCCCAAGGAAAAATGGATTAACGGAAGTTCGGCCCTTACCGCCCTGCAACTGCCCCTGTTTGCCTTGGTGGCGGCCACGCTGCCACTGCGGGCCTGGGGGCCGTTTGTTTATCTGCCGGCCGGCCTGATCTCCGCCGTCACCACTCTTCGGGACGCCCTTTCGCCAAAACGCTTTGCCGCCAAGAACAAAAGATATACGTGGTTGACGGGGCAGAGGCCCACGCTTTGGCAGGCCTTTTGCTTGGATATGGGGCGCCGCGCCACCGAGGCCTGGACCCATTTGCTCACCCTAAAATGCCTTTGCCCCTGGGCCAGCCTGCCCCAGATTACCGTGGTGGGCGAGGAACACTTGAAGGCCGCCCTGGCCCTGGGCAAGGGGGCCATAATCTGGGATTCCACCTTTACCCAGAACAGCTTGACCACCAAAATGGGCCTCTATCAGGCCGGTTATCGCCTATTGCATCTGAGCCGGCCCGAACACGGCCTGAAATCCCGCTTTGCCCGGCGCTATCTGAACCCCATTAAAATAGCCGGTGAGTGCAAGTATCTGGGCGAGCGGGTGGTGATCGAGGACAATCAGGCAGGCCCCGCCATGCGCCGTTTGGCCGCGGGCTTGCGAAACAATGAGGTGGTCTCCATCACGGTGATCAACCAGGCCCGCAAGGTGGTGCGCGCCAAATGTCTGGCCGGTGAGATCAATCTGGCCCTGGGCCCGGCCAACCTGGCCATTCGCGAAGGGGCTGCGCTGCTGCCCGTCTTCACCCTGCGCACGGGGCTGGACAAGGTGACGATCACAATCGATCCCCCCTTGCCCTTGGGGCATGATGTCACCGATTTAGACACCATCCGAGCGGCCTATCAGGTCTACGGCCAGTCCCTGGGGCGGCATCTCCGGGATCACCCCGACCAATGGCAGGGATGGCTGTCGGTCTGCAAACCCGGTTCCCAAGAGTAACAATCCGCTCCGTGGTGTGGCGGGAGCCTCTTCCGTCACGACAATGTCTTGTAGACGACATTTGGGCGTCACCCCCGCGTCACTGCCACGTCACCCCTAGCTGTTAGCCCGACCTGGGCGGTAACGCCGTGCTCATACTGTTGCTCCGGTCCGCTACCGCTAGGAATAAATCAATGGGAGATTGAGGGGATGTTGACTTCTTTCCGCGCCGCCCTTTCGGCTGGGGTGATCGGCGCCGTTTCAGTTGCTAACGCCGGAATGGCGGTGGCGCAAGACCCGGTCATCAACGAATTTGTCTTTAACCACACGGGAACAGACGTTCTAGAATACATTGAAGTGTTGGGCGATGCCAATGTCTCGCTCAACGGCATGACCCTCTTGGTGGTGGAGGGGGACTCCAGCGGGGCCGGCACCATCGACGATGTGTTTCCCTTGTCCATGACAAACTCACAAGGCCTCATTGCAGTCGGTTTTCTCGACAACGCTCTCGAGAACGGCACCCAAACGATTCTCCTGGTCGAGGACTTTTCCGGTTCCCAGGGCAGCGATATCGACGCCGACAACGACGGCGTGATCGACGGCGATCCCCTGTGGTCCCGCATCGTGGATTCCGTGGCCGTGACCGACGGCGGCGGCTCCGACCGAACTTATGGGGACATGGTATTGAACGCCGGGTTCGACGGCGGCACCTTTACCGTGGGCGGCGCCTCGCGCCTGCCCGACGGCACGGACACGGGCAGCCCCTCGGACTGGGTGCGCAACGACTTCAACCTGGCCGGCATCGATCCCTCGGCGGCCCCGGCGGGCAGCGCCGAAGCCGCAAATACCCCAGAAGCCGGCAACTCCGATAGCGCCGTCGCCACGCGGTTGTCCCTCGCCATTCCGGAAATACAGGGCGCAAGCCATATCTCGCCTTATCGCTTTCAGGCCGTGGCCACCACGGGCGTGGTGACCGCGGTGCCTTTCGGAGATCCCATCTACGTGCAGGCCCTGGATGGGGACGGGAACCCGGCCACCTCGGACGGCATCATCGTGCTTTTTGACGACGACCCGCAAGTGGGCGACGTGGTGGAGGTCGAGGGTTACGTCTCCGAGGACGTGCCCGGCGGTGCCACCACGGGCAATCTCTCCACCACCACCATCATCGCCACCAGCCTCGCGGCCACGGGCACGGCGGCGCTGCCCGATCCCGTCTTGATCAGCAAGTTCGGCCGCACCCCGCCCCGGCGGGACGTGATCAGCGCCGATGAGATCAAGGCGCCCATCAACCTGCAGTTCTCGGCCGACGCGGCCGCCAACAAATTCGATCCGGCCCGGGACGGCATCGACTTTTTTGAATCCCTGGAAGCCATGCGGGTCGTCGCCCGCAAACCGGTCGCGGTCTCGCCCTTGCGGGTCTTTTCCCGCTTCTCCAGCGAGTTCGTGGCCCTGGTCGACAACGGCCGCGGCATCCCCAACCGCTCCCGGCGCGGCGGTATCTTGCTGAATTCCGGTCTGGACAACACGGGCAATCAAAATCCCCAGCGGGTGCAGATCCAGTTCGACGGCGGCAACGTCTTCCCGGGCGAGGTCCCGGCGGTGAAGCTGGGCGACCGCTTCCACGACATTACCGGGGTTGTCGGTTATTCCTTCGGCAACTTCGAGGTCATTGCCTCCGAACCGGTAACTCTGGCCAAGCGGTCCCGGCTCCAGCCCGAGGTCACCAAGCTGGCCGGCGGCAAACGCCACCTGACCGTGGCCAGCTATAACGTGCTGAACCTGAGCGCGGCCTCGAGCGACGATGCCCAGCGGGATTTGATCGCCCGGCAGATCGTCGAAAACCTGGGCAGTCCCGACATCATCGCCCTGCAGGAAATCCAGAACAACACCATCCCAATCCGCCTCGCACTCCTCCTCG
>JANQKX010000419.1 GCA_028280915.1 Kiloniellaceae bacterium | reverse complement strand
CATAGTGATGGGCCACGTTGCGCTTGGCCCGACCGAGAGGGTTGAACGACTTAACATGTCGGGAAAAGTCGCTAAATTTCTGAAAAACCGACCAAAAAGGGTGGCTTTCCAGCTCGTTTATGTTCCTGATGCACAGCTCCAATAGTTCATAGAGGCTGCCCTTTTCCAGAACCATGCGCCCATCGGTGTAGGCCTCGCCAAACACCAGTTTGGGATTGAGAAACAAACTGAATTCCAGCGCCCGGTCCAGCAGATTTAATTGAATGGTTGGTCCGGTCTGGTCGCCGTAGCGATGGGCCTCACCGTTAACGTACACTACCGTGAGGTCGCCCTTTTTCACCACGGCCTGGAACAAAAAATGTGCCAGCATGGTAATCTCCTGCAACGCTCTGCCTGGGCCGTAAATGTGAATGTTATGCGGCCCTTACCCTCAGTTCATTATTTGTTTGCGTGAAGGTTAGCCAAGACCGGGCCCGCTTGTCTAGAGGCATGAAAAAAACGGACGCGTACCCGTCTAACGGGCCGCGGCCGCCGTTGCAGCGGTTTTCTCGATTTACCCGCCGGTCCGGCACAATTCGGACCGCTAGGTCCTCTGTACCGGTGACGGGATTGGGGGGCTTAAACTGTTTCTTCGGCGGGGTTTTCAGCCTCGTCCGCGGAAAGCTCCGCCTCTTCCTCGGAGTCGATGGCCTCGACCACGGATTCCAGTTCCGCGTCGGCGGCGGCTTCCGCCTCGCGCAGTTCCTCGGCGGAGACCATGCGGCCGATCTTGGCCTGGGTTTCCGCCTCGTCCTCGGAGCGGGCCACGTTGGCCGTGACCGAAACCGTCACCTCGGGATGCAGCACCACCTTGATCGGGTGCATGCCCAGGGTCTTGATGACGTTATCCATGCTGACCTGGCGCCGGGCGATGGTCACACCCTTTTCGGTGACGGCCTCGGCAATGTCCCGGGCGCTCACCGAACCATAGAGCTGGCCGCTTTCACCGGCCTGGCGGATCAAGACCACGCCCATGCCGTCCAGTTTTTCGGCGACGGCTTCCGCGTCCTTGCGCCGCTCCAGGTTTTCGGCCTCTAGCTCGGCCCGCTGGTTTTCAAAATGGGCCATGTTTTGCTTGGTGGCCCGCATGGCCTTCTTTTGCGGCAAAAGAAAGTTGCGCGCATAGCCGGGGCGGACTTTGACCACGTCACCCATCTGCCCGAGCTTTTCAATGCGCTCCAATAAGATAATTTCCATTTTCCTGTCTCCTATCCCAGGCCGCTCCTCCGGAACACCTGCCGATCTTACCCTCGGGCGTCGACGGCGGGCCGAAAGCGGCGATGGGCCATTCGAGGACCGGAGCCTTAGGCCCCGCCGCGTTACTTGACGATGTAGGGCAGCAGAGCCAAAGCCCGGGCCCGCTTGATCGCGCGTGCCAGTTCCCGCTGCTTTTTGGTGGAAACGGCGGTGATCCGGCTGGGCACGATCTTGCCCCGTTCGGAAATGTAACGCTGAAGGGTGCGCACATCTTTATAGTCAATCGCCGGGGCGTTTTTGCCGCTGAAGGGGCAGCTTTTGCGGCGGCGGAAAAAGGGCCGGCGGCCACTGGCGCCAGCGCTGACGATCTTAACGGCCATTATTCTGCTCCTTGTGCTTGCGGTTGAGCCGACTCTTGCGCGGGGCGCCCACGATCAGCGCGATCACCCCCGTGACGGTCGCCGCCATGCCGGTCGCCACCATGTCGATCCCCGCCATGTCGATCACCTCCATGACGATCTCCGGGCCGGCCGCCACGGCGTCCGCCCCGATCGTCCCGGCCGCCGCGGCTTTGCATCATCACGGAGGGGCCGGTGGGCAGCTGATCGATCCGCAGGGTCATGTAGCGGATCACATCGTCGTTGAGGCGCATGTTGCGCTCCACTTCCTGCATGGCCTGGGCCGAGGCATCGATGTTCAACAGAACGTAATGGCCTTTGCGGTTTTTCTTAATGCGATAGGTGAGCGTGCGCAGCCCCCAATGTTCCTTGGAAGCGACCGAGCCGCCGTTTTCTTCAATGATCTTGGTGAGGTCGTCGGTGAGGCTTTCAACCTGAGCGGCCGTCACGTCTTGGCGTGCGATGAACACGCACTCATAGAATGCCATCGTTTAAAGCTCCTTACGGCTTTTCACGGACCGGAGCTTGGCCTTTGATCCAAGTTAGGATAGGTGATCCTGGTTAGGACGCGGGCCTCAGCCGACCGGTTCTAGCCGACCCAAAGGCGGTGGCGAGCCATCGCCCCCATTTTTGAACCGGCAAGGAGTTATGGAAACCCGATCCCTTGATCGAGCGGGCGGACTATACACATATCATCCGTCCGTGCAAGGCATTTGGCGTTGCGAATCCACAATTCAAGCCTTTGCCGCGGGCGGTCGCAAACGGGGGCGCCAGTCCCTTCGGGTTCTTCAGGAAAAACAACTATAACAATGTGTTATGAGTTCGTTTCGCCACGCTTTATCTGTGATGACTTGGCCTTTTAAAGGTGTTGTCGCGAAAGAATCCTTCCTCCGATGGGTTTTCATTCACCGGTGAAATCGCTACTTAAGGCAATCGGGTTGTCCTGGACGGCTTCAACATCGCAAGATTAGAGTTGGCGGGCTAAAATGGGGAGTTTGTTATGAAGCGGGCGTTCGTTTTTCCGGGTCAGGGATCACAATCGGTGGGCATGGGCCGGGATCTGGCCGACGGCTTTCCCGTCGCGCGCGACCTGTTTCAGGAGGTGGACGAGGCCTTGGGCCAGGATCTGTCGCGGATCATGTTCGAAGGGCCGGAAGACGAACTCACCTTAACGGAAAACGCCCAGCCCGCCTTGATGGCGGTCTCCCTCGCCGTGGTGCGGGTGGTGCAGAGCGAAGGCGGCATCAATCTGACTGACAAGGCCGATTTTGTCGCCGGCCATTCCCTTGGGGAGTATTCAGCCCTGGCCGCGGCCGGGGCCTTGGACGTGGCCGAGGCGGCGCGCCTGCTCAAGCGCCGCGGTCAGGCCATGCAAGCGGCGGTGCCGGTGGGCGAGGGGGCCATGGCGGCCCTGCTCGGTCTGGACTTGGATCAGGTGCGGGCCGTGGTGGAGAAAGCGGCCGAAGGCGAGGTTTGCGCCGCCGCCAACGACAACGCCCCGGGCCAGGTGGTGGTGAGCGGTCACAAGGCGGCGGTCGAGCGCGCGGTGGAGCTGGCCAAGGAAGCGGGCGCCAAGCGGGCCGTCATGCTGGCGGTGTCGGCGCCGTTCCATTGTGCCCTGATGGCGCCGGCGGCCGATGCCATGGCCCACGCCCTGGCGACCGCGTCCCTGCGGGCGCCGGCGGTCCCCCTCGTGGCCAATGTCACGGCCCAAGCCATCAGCGACCCGGAAAGCCTGCGCGAAAAGCTGGTGGAGCAGGTCACTGGCCTGGTGCGCTGGCGGGAATCGGTGCTTTATCTGCGTGACCAGGGAGTCGAGACCCTGATCGAGTTGGGGACCGGCAAGGTGCTGAGCGGCCTGACCCGGCGCATCGACCGCTCCCTGCAAAGCACCAACGCGGGCACGCCCGCGGAAATCGGGGCCCTGTTGCCAAGTTTGGGGTGAGCACCCTTGGCGGCGATTTTGCCGGTTGGCCCGCTTGACGGCGTGGCCTTTTCAGATACGACAAATGTCAAAGAATTTGTGGGGAGGGTAGAATGTTTGACCTAACAGGCAAGACCGCGCTGGTGACCGGCGCCTCCGGCGGGATCGGCGGGGCCATTGCCAGGGCCCTGCATGCCCAAGGCGCCGTGGTGGGGCTGAGCGGCACCCGGGTGCCGGCGCTGGAAAGCCTGGCGCAGGAATTGGGGGAGCGCAGCCATGTGCTGCCCTGCGATCTCTCCGACACGGATGCCTGCGCCGCACTGCCCCGCGCGGCGGAAGCGGCCATGGGCCAGTTGGACATCCTGGTGAACAACGCCGGCCTGACCCGGGACAATCTGGCCATGCGCATGAAAGACGACGAGTGGGATACGGTTCTCAAGGTCAATCTGGCCTCGGCCTTTCAACTGAGCAAGGGCGCGCTGAGGGGCATGATGAAGCGCCGCTGGGGCCGAATCATCGGCATTACCTCCATCGTGGGGGTGACTGGCAACCCGGGCCAGGCGAACTATGCGGCCTCCAAGGCGGGCATGATCGGCATGTCCAAGGCCTTGGCCCAAGAGGTGGCCACCCGGGGCATT
>JANQKX010000386.1 GCA_028280915.1 Kiloniellaceae bacterium | reverse complement strand
GCCCGCCGCTGCTGGGGCAGGGTCTCAGGCGATAGGCTGCGCCACATCTCGAAGGTGGGATCGGCCGGCAGGATTTCGTCGTTTTCCCCATAGAGGATCAAGGCCGGCAGGTCCAACTGGGGCGCGGCGGCGAGGGCCTGATCCATCAAATCCACCAGACCGTAGACCGCATCGACCCGGGTCTCCTTGATCACCAGGGGGTCCCGGCCCAGGTCCCGCAGCATCTCGATGTTGTCCGAGGGCTGGACCTTCAAGCCGCTCCCGGAAAACTGAGCCCAGGGAAATGTGTGCACGCTGACCCAGAGGGCCGTGGTCTGGTACCACGGCATGGTGGCGCGGGCCCAGACCGCCGGGGCGGCCAGGATGACCCCTTGCACCTGGGGTAAATCGCCACGCGCCGCGGCGCTCAGCACCACCGCGCCGCCCATGGAATCTCCCAGCACGAAGAGAGGCAGGCCGGGATACCGGCCTTGCAGGGCCACGGAGGCGGTTTTCAGGTCCGCGATCATGGCGTCGGCCCCGGCCCAGAGGCCCGTGTTGGGGGATTCGCCGAAACCCCGCTGGTCATAGGCGCAGGTCTTGATACTGTGCCCGGCCAGGTAGCGGCCCGGCGCGTCGAAGGCATTGGAATAGTCGTTGAAGCCGTGCAGTGCCAGGATCAGCCGCTTGGGATCATCCTCCGGCGCCCAGCACCGCCAGGGCAGACCGATCCCATCGGCGGTAACCAAGATACCACGACTGAAAACCACGCCGTCGGTGCTGTTTTCCGCCTGTTCTTCGTGCAGCCCGGACTGGACATAGTCACTCGGCGGCGCGCCGCCCAAGCCCGGCCCGGAGGGCGCGACACGGGGCGCGCAGGCCGCCACCGACAAAAGCACGGCAAGGGCAAGGCTGCGTGACAGATGAAACATGGCTCAGCGGCGGGACGACTCGTTGTGAGCGCCCCGGGTCAATTGCAGGAAGATGTCCTCCAGGTCCGCTTCCTCGCTGGTCATGTCGCAGACTTGAAGGCCGGCGCCGCTCACCGCATCCAAGATCCCCTGCACCGGACTGTCGCTGGCATGATAGCGGAACAACAGCCGCCGGGCGCCGACCTGTTCGGCGCCAAAGGCCACCAGGTTCGGCGGCAGGACCGCCAAGTCCCGATCGACGGTCAGGATGAGCTCCTTGCTGTCGATGCGGGCGAGCAGATCCTCGGTCCTGTCGCAAGCAATGACCCGGCCGTGGTTGATGATGGCGATTTCGTCGCACAGCTCCTCGGCCTCTTCCAGGTAGTGGGTGGTGAGCAAGACGGTGGTGCCCAGGTCATTGAGCTCGCGCACATAGGCCCACAACTGCTGCCGCAGCTCGATGTCCACCCCGGCGGTGGGCTCGTCCAGCACCAAAACGGGCGGACGGTGGACCATGGCCTTGGCCACCATGAGCCGCCGGCGCATGCCGCCGGACAGCGTTCGGGCATAGGCCCGCGCCTTGTCGGCGAGCCCCAGGGCGGAGAGGATTTCCGTGGTGATGCGCTCGGCCGGCGGCACGCCGAACAGGCCGGCTTGCAGCTCCAGCAGCTCGAAGGGGGTGAAAAACGGGTCGATGTTGAGCTCCTGCGGCACCACGCCGATGGCCGCCCGGGACTGGCGCTGGTCCCGGTCGATATCATAGCCCCAGATGTTCGCGGTGCCGCTGGTCTTGTTCACCAGGCCCGCCATGATATTGATCATGGTCGATTTCCCCGCCCCATTCGGTCCCAGAAGTCCGAACAAGGACCCGCGCGGGATGGTCAGGTCCACATCGATCAGGGCGTGCTTTTCGCCGGTTTTCCCGCTGGCCTTATAGGTCTTGCTCAAGCCGCGCAACGCCACGGCCGGGGGCGCGGCCTCGGGAAGCGTTTCATGGATATCGGCGGGCTCGGGCAAGGGCTGGGCGGTCATGACGCTTGACAAGAAGGACTCCTGCACTCAATGGAAGACATATGTGACAATTCGCTTATGTGGAGTCCACAGCGCTGAATTTTCAAGGTTTTGCGTTTCAAAGTCCGGCCTTTCCGGATCTGGCCGGGGCCGGAAGGCACGGAAAGCGTTGATCCGTCAGTCACAATGGGTATCATCCGCCATTCGAGCGGTCAACTCAGCTGGAGCCAAGATGGAAGCCCCTGAAACCATTTACGTGGATGAGGAAATCGTGGCCTGCGATGGCGGTGGCGGCGCCTTGGGGCACCCCCGGGTGTTTTTGAACATGGAAGGGCATGGCCATGTGGTCTGCCCCTACTGCGGGCGGGATTTCATCCTGAGTGCGGGCGCCAAAGTGGCTGCGGGTCATTAGCTGGTCCGTTTGGCCCCGTCCGCTTGGCCCCGTCCGCTTGGCCCCGTCCGCTTGGCCCGGTCCGCTTGGCCCGGTCCGCTTGGCCCGGTCCGCTTGGCCCGGTCCGCTTGGCAAAGGCCCCTCGACAGCCTTGCCCGCCTCCGGCAGACTGTGGGTCCTGTCCACCAATCGATGGCTTAAGAATCTAAATGCGCCACCTCTATCTTGTGGATGGCTCGGGATACATTTTCCGGGCCTTTTTCGCCTTGCCGCCCATGACCCGGCCGGATGGCACGCCGGTAAACGCGGTTTTCGGCTTCACCAAGATGCTCATGAAGCTGGTTTCGGACAGCGATGCCGATGGGGTGGCGGTGATCTTCGACCGGGGCCGCCAATCCTTCCGCAACGAGATCTATCCGGATTACAAGGCCAACCGGCCAGATGCGCCCGAGGAACTGGTGCCCCAGTTCGCCCTGATCCGCGAGGCGACCGAGGCCTGCGGCCTGCCCGCCATCGAAATGGCCGGCTTCGAAGCGGACGATCTCATCGCCAGCTATGCCAAGGTGGCCCGCGCGGCGGACGTGCAGGTGACCATCGTCTCGTCGGACAAGGACCTCATGCAGCTGGTGGGCGACGGGGTGACCATGCTGGACCCCATGAAAAACCGGCTGATCGGCCCGGAAGAGGTGGTGGAGAAGTTCGGGGTGCCGCCGGAGAAGGTGGTGGATGTCCAGTCCCTGGCCGGGGATTCCACGGACAACGTACCCGGCGTGCCCGGCATCGGCATCAAAACCGCCGCCCAGTTGATCGCGGAATACGGCGACCTGGACAGCCTGCTGGACCGGGCCGGCGAGATCAAGCAGCCCAAGCGCCGGGAAAAGCTCCAAGAAAACGCCGAGATGGCCCGCATCAGCCGGCAGTTGGTCACCCTGCGCCAGGACGTGCCCTTGGACGCCGGTTTGGAAAGCTTCGATCTGCGCGACCCGGACCCGGAGGTGCTGCGGGCTTTCCTGGAAATCAACGGTTTTAAATCCATCATCGCCCAATTGGGCGCCGCTCTGGGCGAGGACCCGGCCGAGGACGACCCGGCGATCGCGGAAGCGGCCTATGAGCTGGTGCAGGACCGGGAGCGCTTGAGCGCCTGGGTGGCCGAGGCCCTGGCCGCCGGTCTGGTGGCGGTGGATACGGAAACCACCGGGCTGGACCCCATGGCGGCGGACCTGGTGGGCATCTCCTTAAGCACGGCGCCGGGCCGGGCCTGCTATATCCCCGTGGCCCACAAGGTGCCGGGCGGGAACCCGGACGGGGGCTTGGATCTGGAGGCCGGGGCCGAGGACCCGCCGCAGGTTCCGCTATCGGAGGCAATCGAAATCCTCAAGCCCCTGTTGGAAGACCCGGGCACCCTGAAAGTGGGGCAGAACATCAAGTACGATGCCCTGGTTTTCGCCCGCCACGGCATCGCCTTGGCGCCCCAGGACGACACCATGCTGCTGTCCTACGTTCTGGATGCGGGCCTGCATGGCCATGGCATGGACGAGTTGGCCCGGCTGCTGCTGGATCACGAGACCATCAAGTTCAAGGACGTGGCGGGCAGCGGCCGGTCCCAGGTCACCTTTGACCGGGTGCCCTTGGACAAGGCCCTGGACTACGCCGCGGAAGACGCCGACATCACCTTGCGGCTCTATCAGGTGCTCAAGCCCCGCCTCTTGGCGGAAAGGATGACCACGGTCTACGAAACCTTGGAGCGGCCCTTGGTCGCCGTGCTGGCGGGCATGGAATATCACGGCATCAAGGTGGACCAGGAGCGGCTGCGCCGTCTCTCCAATGACTTCGCCGCGCGCATCAACGACCTGGAGGTTGAGATCCACGACCTGGCCGGCCGCAAGTTCACCATCGGTTCGCCGAAGCAGTTGGGCGAGGTCTTGTTCGACGAAATGGGCCTGCCCGGCGGCAAGAAAGGCAAGTCAGGCGCCTATGCCACGGGCGCGGAGGTGCTGGAAACCCTGGTGGCGGAAGGCCATGCCCTGCCGGAAAAGGTTTTGGCGTGGCGCCAGCTCAGCAAGCTGAAAAGCACCTACAGCGATGCCCTGCAAGAGCAGATCAACCCGGAGACGGGGCGGGTGCATACTTCCTTTTCCCAGGCCGTGGCGTCCACCGGGCGCTTGTCCTCCAACGATCCCAATCTGCAGAACATCCCCATCCGCACGGAGGAAGGCCGCAAGATCCGCACCGCCTTCGTGGCCGAGAAAGGCTGCCGCCTGCTCTCGGTGGACTACAGCCAGATCGAGCTGCGCCTGGCGGCGGAGATTGCCGACGTGGGCGCCCTGAAAGAAGCTTTCGGCCAGGGCCAGGACATTCATGCCATCACCGCGTCCCAGGTCTTCGGCGTGCCCGTGGAGGGTATGGACCCCATGATCCGGCGCCAGGCCAAGGCCATCAATTTCGGTATCATCTATGGCATTTCCGCCTTTGGCTTGGCGCAAAACCTGGGCATCGCCCAGAGAGAAGCCAAGGCCTTTATCGAGACCTATTTCGATCGCTACCCGGAAATCCGCGCCTATATGGATCAAACCAAGAAATTCGCCCGGGAAAACGGCTACGTGACCACCCTGCTGGGGCGCAAGATTCACACGCCGCAAATCGCCGACAAGAACCCGGCCCGGCGCAATTTCGCCGAACGGGCGGCGATCAACGCGCCCATTCAGGGCTCGGCCGCCGACATCATCAAACGGGCCATGATCCGCATGCCCGCCGCCCTGGCGGACGCGGGCTTGGCCGCCAAGATGCTGCTCCAGGTTCACGACGAACTGCTGTTCGAGGTGCCCGAGGGCGAAATCCAGGCCACCACGGAGGTGGTGCGGGGCGTGATGGAAGGGGCCCCCGCCCCCGCGTGCTCCCTCTCGGTGCCCCTGGTGGCCGACGCCGGCGTGGGCGACACCTGGGCCGAGGCCCACTGAGCCCTGGCGGCGTTAGGCGGCTTAAGGGTCGTTTCCCGATGTCGTTTCGGGAGGCACCGCTAGTCCTGCTTTGCGTAGGCCTTCCATCAGGCCTTCGATCAACTCAGGCTCCATGCCGCGGATGCGGTAGGGCAGCCTGGGGTCTTGCGGAAAGTCCGGGCGAATTTCCATTAAGTGTGCCAGCGTTTGTTCGGCCTTGGTCTGTTGCTCCAGCATGCCATAGGTGGCCGCCAAGGCGGCCTGTATGATGTAGTTGTCCGGCAGGTTGATCTTTAAGGCCACGTCCCGGGCTTCGGCGTACTCACCATTGAGATAGTGATGCAAAAGCCATATCCAGTCCCACCAGCTTTGATGGTTGGGATTTAAGAGCTTGGCCCGAGAGACCAATTCCTTGCCTCGTTCCCAGGCTCCCGTATAGGCGATCCAGGTACCAAGGTCGGCCAGGACAAAGGCATCGTTTGGATTCAACTCGATGGCCCGTTCGGCGAGCGAGCGGAACACCGATGCGTCCTCTCCCTCCATTTGACTCAACACGGCCAGAGCGTAATAGGCGTCGGGATTGTCCGGGTCCAAACCAATCGCCCGATCGGCGGCCTGGCGGCTGAGCATGGCCCAGTTTGCCGGTGTGTCGATGGCATACTTTTTGGACTCTATGTAACTGAACGCCAGTCGTGACCAACCGAGTGAATAGTCTGGATCGTATTCCAAGGCTCGTTCCAAGCAAGCTCGTGCCCTGCTGTGACGTTCCGGCTCGAAAGTCTCATAAAACCAATAGGACAGCAGAACGCAGTCGTAAGCAGCGAGGTTGTCTGGTGCTTCGCGTCGAATGGCGCGTTGAATTTCGGCATTGAAAAGCGGTGCATCCGCCGAACCGATTTGGGCGGCCACCTTCTTGGCGATCTCCAACTGGATATCGATAACGTTAGCCAGACTTAGGTTCCGATCGAAGGGTCCGGGTGCATCCAATTGCCGGCAGGTGCGGGCATTGGTGAAAGCGGTGGTGACTCTAATCTGATCGGCCGAGCGGCGCACCGTACCGGTCAAGATGTAGTCCGCTCCCAGGTCGCTGCGTATCCTCTTGCAATCGGCATTGTCGCGGTAGGGTATGCCCGCGTCGGGCGAAATGACAAATAGGTTCGAGAACTTTGACAAATAGGCGTTGATGTCGCGGGTCAAGCCGTCACTGAAAAACGCATCGTCACTATTGCCGCCAATATTTTTGAACGGGATGACGGCGATACGTGGGTCGCTGGGCAGTGCCTCTTCATAGGCACTGCTTAGGATTAGGCCGGCGCCGATCGTTGCCAAAATTACGATGGAAGCAGCCACCGCCAAGGGCCATCGGCGGCCCCAGGCTGATCGCCTCATTTTCTTGGCGTGTTGCCGGGGCCAGCACCACACCTCAACGGCCCGATCAATGTTTTTGAGGCGATGAGTGCCGGCGTTGGCAAAGCTTTTTCCGAGTTTTCCCGAAAGCTGGTCGAAAACCTGTTTTGACACGCAGATGCCATCCGGTTGGGCCAGGGCCTCCAGTCGCGCGGCTATGTTCACGCCCTCGCCAAAAAAGTCGCCATCTTCCAGCATGACATCGCCAAAGGTGATGCCGATCCGAAAGGCCATTTGGTCTGCCGGCGCCAGCTTTTCGTTGAGCTTTGATACTTGACTTTGTATCTCAAGGGCGGAGCGGACAGCCTCGACGCTGCTTTGGTATTCAGCAAGGACACCATCACCGGAAGTGTTGAAAATCCGGCCCCCGTGGCCTTCGATCACGGCATCGATTATGGCCCGGCGCGCCGATAAAGCAGAAAAAGCTGCCTCTTCGTCGATACCCATTTTTTTGCTATAATCAACGGCGTCAGCAGCCAAAATCGCGGCGAGCCTGCGAACCACGACATTCCCCCCTCTCAGATGAGATTGTATCGATGATTGTTGCGGGAATCTATCGTGCAGAATTCAGAGTGCGGTCGTATCGCCTTTCGGCTCGAAGTCGGAGTGTGGGATCCCTGTGCCGGTGGCGCGGAAACAAAGGTCCGCTTAACGGTCGTCTTCCTGGCCCGCGATGTGGCGCATGCCGTCCAGGGCCAGGTCGAGCAGTTCCGGGTCGTCCGGCTCGCTGGAATAGACCATGTAGGCGGGCCGGCCGATGACCGGGGCCTTGGGCACGCGGAACAGCTGTTCGGCCGCCAAATAGGGCCGCATGACCCGGAGAGGGAAGTAGCCCGAGCCCCCTTGCCGCAGGATGTACTCCAGCCCC
>JANQKX010000364.1 GCA_028280915.1 Kiloniellaceae bacterium | reverse complement strand
GACCTCCGGATTGTCTTCCGGGTCGCCCGCTCCGTCGGGAACGTTGAAGGCGCCCACCTCCGCGACGCTATGGAAGGTGGCCCCGCTCTTGCGAAAGGTGCCCTTGATCACGGCGAGCACCTCGGCCCCGGCATCGTGGGCCTCCAGAATGGCCCGCAGCGCCGTACCGCCGCTGCCGACCACCAACACGTCTGTCTGTATCTCTCGATAGTTTGCCATGTAAAGGCACTCCTCCACCTTCACGCCGCGTCGCCTGGACGCCCGGCGTCAAACAGCTATTGAACCGCACGGTTATTGAAAATGCTGCCGCGGCATTTCCTTCAAATCCGGACTGACCCGCACCGGAAAAGGCAAACGGTCCAGAACATTGGCCTGCAGATCTATCCCCGGCGCGATCTCCTCAAGCGTGAGTCCCTCCTTGCGCAAGGCAAAGACGGCGCGCTCGGTCACGTACAAGACCTCTTGCGTCTTGTTCACGGACTGCCGGGCGCTGAAGGTGATCTGTTCTACCTGCGGCACGAATTTGGCGTATTTCCCCTCGGACTCGATCGTGAGGCCGCCCTGGGCGGTCGAGACACGCAGGCCGCCGGCCGAAAACGAGCCGCAATAAACCAGCCGGGGCGTGGCCTCGACGATATCGATGAAGCCGCCGCAGCCCGGCACAATGCCGTTGAACTTGCTGACATTCACATTCCCGGCTGAATCGATCTGCCCGAAGCCAAGAAAAGAGATCGACAGTCCGCCCCCGAGGAAAAAATCGAAGACCTGGGTCGAATCGATGATCGCCTGAGGATTGATGTTGGCCCCGAAAATTTCCCGGCCGCCCAGCGTCCCGCCGATCGAGCCATGCTCGGGGAAAAAGGTGACGGTTTGATTGAACTCCCGTTGCGCTAGGATTTTGGGCACCTCAATGGGCATGCCCACGCCCAGATTGACCACGTCGTGGGCCTTGACTTCCTCGGCCGCGCGGCTGGCGACAATCCGTGAAATGCCCGCTTCGGCTTCCCCGATGAAGCGCTCCGGCAATCTGATGGCGCCGGTCAAGGCCGGGTTCAGGTCGCCGCCCGACACACTCTGATTCGGCTCCACCACGACCGCATCCACCAGAATCCCCGGAATCTCGATCATGCGGGGATGCAGCGTGCCGCCGCGGGTGAGCCGGCGCACCTGGACGATGACCTTGCCGCCGGCGCGCTTGGCCGCCATGGCCAGGGCCCGGACCCCGAGGGAAACCGGCTCGTCTTCCAGGCTGATATTGCCCGCCTCGTCGGCGGTCGAGCCGCGCAGGAATGCCACATCGATGTTAAAAGCCGGGTAACGCAAAAAGCTGTCGCCCTGAACCTCGATACGCTCGGCCAAGGAGCGCTCGGCCCTTTCGTTCATCCGGCCCCCTTCCCGGGCCGGGTCGACAAAGGTGTCGATCCCCACCTGTGTCAGGCTCATGGAGCGGCCGGATGCCGTGTCCCGCAGCAACTGGAAAATCGTGCCCATGGGAAGCATGTGTGCCTCAAAGGCGTTTTCCCGCAAAAGCTGGGTGTAGCGCGACGTCTTGAGATAGCTGAAGCCGCTGCCGATCGCGCGGCCCACCAATCCGGGATGGGCCAGGTGCTCCAACCCCCTTTCCGGTCCCATGCCGACGACGATGGGATGAATTTCCGTCAGGTTCCTGGGCCGGCCCGTCTTGACGAAGCGATCGCCCAGCGCCCGGAGCAACTCGTCCGGCAGCAGCAGGTTCTCGCAGCCACAAATGGCAAGGGTATCGCCGTCCCCCACCCTTTCGGCCGCCGCCTTGGCATCAATGATTTCCAATTTTCCCGCCATAACGTCTATCCTAGACTCCCAACTGGGCTTCGATTTCCTGAGCCGCTTTTTTGAGTTTTTCACGGTATTCCTCAAGCCGCGGCAGCGGCCCCCGCGCGGCGGGCATGGCACAGTTGATGGCCGCCGCCACCCCCTGGTTCCGGTCGCGGATCGGCAGCGCGATCGCCACGATGCCCTCTTCGAACTCACTCTGGTTGAGCGCATAGCCCCGTTCTCTGACAGCCTGGCATTCCCGCCTCAGGGCCTCGGGGTCCGCGATGGTGTTAGCGGTGTAGGAGACCAGGTCCTGTTTCAGGAACGCGTCCAATTCGGCCTCGGCCATGTAAGCGAGGAAAATCTTGCCCATGCTGGTGCAATGCAGCGGGGACACCGCGCCCACCCGTGAATTCAAGATCAAACTTCGGTTCTCCGTTCTGCTCTCGGCCCGCAGCAGATAGGTCACGTTAAACCCTTCCAAGCGGGCCAGATGGGTGACCTCGCCGATGTCGTCGGAAAGCGCCTGCAAATAGGGCCGCGAGATTTCAACGATATCGATGCGCTCAAAGCGGTCGATCGCCAGTTTGAGCATCGAGGGCCCAAGGCGATAGGCCCCGGTCGCCCGGTCCTGCACCAGGTATTGTTTCAGCTCCAAGGTCTTGACCAGGCCAAAAACGGTACTCTTGCTCAGCTTGACTTCCTTAGAAATTTCGCTGATGCCCTTCACCCCGTCGCCGATGCACTCGATGATCGAAAGCGCCCGCAAAACCGAGCGAATGGGTTTAAAGTTCCCCTCCTCCGCCAAGACAGACTCCTGTTTTTCCGTCAACATGGGATGTCCCCCCGCAGCACCTTGATAACCGAATCGCCAAGGGCGCAGGTCTTGCCGTCTTGATTCATGACCCGGGCCTCAACCCTGATCTTACGACGTTCAAAGTCCATATGGGCAACGGCGACCTCGACGGTTATAGTGTCACCAATAAATATGGGCGCGACACATTTAACACTGAACG
>JANQKX010000284.1 GCA_028280915.1 Kiloniellaceae bacterium | reverse complement strand
CTCAAGCAGCGCTTCGTGCTGGAGGTCCAGTCCAGCTCGTGGAACAAAAACCCCTCGGTCAGCTTTATCGAGGCCAAGCTGGCGGAACGGGAAAAGCGCCATCAGCGCCTGGGCGATTCGCGCTATTTCCTGGAGCCCAACATCAAAGACGGCAAGGGGGGGCTGCGGGATCTGCAGAGCCTCTTTTGGATTGCCAAGTTTATTTACAACGTGGCCGATATTGGCAAGCTGGTGAGCCAGGGTGTCTTCACTCGATCGGAAGTGCGTAAGTTCGAAAAGGCGCAACGCTTTTTGTGGACCTTGCGTTGCCATCTGCATTTCCTGGCCGGGCGGGGGGAAGAGCGCCTGACCTTCGACCAGCAGATCGAGATCGCCAAACGGCTGGGCTACAAGGCCCACGCGGGCACCCGGGATGTGGAACGGCTGATGAAGCACTACTTCCTCATCGCCAAGGACGTGGGCGATTTGACCCGGATCTTTTGCGCCGCCTTGGAAGCGGACCAACTGCGCCGCTTGACGTTTCATATTCCCATGCTGCGCTTCCGCCGCAAGGCGGGCGGCTTTCCCATCGAATCCAACCGCTTGACCGTGGCCGATGGAGAGATTTTCGCCAAGGACCCGGTTCAGATGCTGCGCATCTTCCAAGTGGCCCAGAAGAACAAGCTGGACATTCACCCCTATGCCCTGCGCTGGATCCGGCAGAACCTGAGCAAGATTGACCGGAAGCTGCGCAAGGAGCCGCGCGCGAACGAGATCTTTCTGGATATTCTAACGTCTCCGCAGCAGTCCGAACTGACCTTGCGGCGCCTCAACGAGGCCGGCGTGTTCGGCAAGTTCGTGCCCGATTTCGGCCGGGTGGTGGCCCAGATGCAGTACAATATGTATCACCATTTCACGGTGGACGAGCACACCATCCGCGCCATCGGCATCCTGCATGCCATCGAACAGGGGGACTTGGCGCAGGAAGCGCCCATCGCCAGCACGGTGGTGCACAAGGTGGTGTCGCGCCGGGTGCTCTTCGTCGCGGTTTTGCTGCACGATATCGCCAAGGGGCGGCCGGGCGACCACTCCGCGGTGGGGGCCAAGATCGCCGAGCGCCTGTGCCCCCGTTTGGGGCTCAGCGACGCGGAGACGGAGACGGTTGCCTGGCTGGTGCTCCATCACCTGGCCATGTCTAACACGGCCTTCAAGCGCGACATCGGCGAGTTCAAGACCATTCAGGACTTTGCCGGCTTGGTGCAATCACCCGAGCGCCTGAAGTTGCTCCTCGTTTTGACGGTGGCGGACATTCGCGCGGTGGGCCCCAACGTGTGGAATGCCTGGAAGGCCGCGCTCTTGCGGGAGCTTTACTGGCGCTGCGATGAGATTCTGAGCGGCAATGTATCGGCGGAGCGGCCCGCCGCCCACGCCCATTTGGCCCAGGAAAAACTGCGGGCGCGCCTGTCGGATTGGCCCGAAGCGGCGGTGGACGCGCACCTGTCCGTCTTGCCCGAGCCTTACTGGTTGATCTACGACACCGATGCGCAGGTTCGGCATGCGACGATGATGCGCGATTCCGAACAAAGGTCCGCGCCCTTGGCCATGGAGACACGGGTCGACAGCTATTTGCAGGCGACGGAGGTGATCATCTATGCCAAGGATAGCTCGGGCTTGTTCAGCGCGCTGGCCGGGGCCATGGCGGTGGCGGGCGCCACCATCTACGCGGCGCAGATTATCACCCTGGGCAACGGCATGGCCCTGGACAGCTTCATCATCCAAGATGCCGCCGGCGGTCCCTTCGACCGGCCGGCCAAGCTGGCCAAGCTATCAACGGCCATCGACAAGGCCGTGGACGGTCGCCTGAAACCCATGCAAGAGCTGGCGAAGCGGCAAATCGGTTACAAGAGCCGCTTTGGAGTCTTTAAGGTGACCCCTCGGGTGCTGATCGACAACCGGGCCAGCGAGATCCATACGGTGGTGGAAGTGAACGGACGGGACCGGCCGGGCCTGTTGTACCAGGTCACACAGGCGCTCTCGGCCCTCAGCCTTTCCATCCATTCGGCCCGGGTGGCCACCTATGGGGAACGGGCGGTGGACGTGTTTTACGTGCAAGACCGCGACGGGAACAAGGTGGAGGCCAAGTCCGCCAAGGCGACGGTCGAGCGCAAGCTCATGGAAGCCCTGACCGGCGTGGACGCTGCCGGGGCCGCGGATGGCGGTTCTCAGCCGGCTGCCAAGCGGCCCGTGACCGCGCCGCGCGGCAAGTATGGCGTGGCCGCGGGGCCGCAGAAAAAATCAAAGGCGCGGATCTCGCCCTAAATCCAAACCTTGAAGTATCCAAGCCTTGCAATTGGCGCCGGTCTGGACAACAAGCACCGCCATGGCATTGCTCAAGTCAGTTGCGACGGTCGGGGGGCTTACCGGAGTCAGTCGCGTTCTGGGGCTGGTGCGCGACGTGCTGATCGCCCAGGCCGTGGGAACCCAGGCCGTGGCCGATGCGTTTTTTGTCGCCTTTCGCATTCCCAATCTGTTTCGCCGCATGTTCGCGGAAGGGGCCTTCAACGCGGCCTTCGTGCCCCTCTACGCCCGACGGCTGGAGCATGATGGGGCCGATGAAGCCAATGCCTTTGCCGCCGAGGCGCTTTCCGTGCTCACGGCGTTCCTGTTGCTTTTGACTGCCGTCGCCGTCGCCGCCATGCCCTGGTTGATGCATGTCCTGGCACCAGGATTCGTCTCGGATTCGGAAAAGTTCGACCTCACCGTCGAGCTGACCCGCGTCACCTTTCCCTATTTGCTGTTCATTTCCTTGACCGCCTTGCTGAGCGGGGTCTTGAACTCCTACTACCGCTTTGCCGCGGCGGCGGCGGCGCCGATTTTGTTGAACGTCTTTTTCATCGTCACTCTGGTCCTGGTTTTGCCCTTTACCGAGGCACCGGGGCCCGTCATGGCCTGGACCGTGGCGGCGGCCGGGGTGGGTCAATTTGTGTTTTTGCTGATCGCTTGCCGCCGGGCCGGCATCCGGATCCCCTTACGGCGGCCCCGCGTGACGCCGGGGGTGCGGCGGCTGGTCCAATTGATGGTGCCGGGCCTGCTATCGGCGGGGGTTTTGCAGATCAATCTGGTGGTGGGCACCATCATCGCCTCCCAACAGGCCGGTGCCGTTTCCTACCTTTATTATGCCGATCGTTTGTATCAGCTGCCCCTGGGGCTCATCGGTATCGCCATCGGTGTTGTGCTGTTGCCCGAACTTTCCCGTAAGCTGCGCGCCGGCGCCCACGACGTGGCCGAGGCCCAGCTCAACCGGGGTCTGGAGCTGTCCTTGCTGCTCACCCTGCCGGCCACCATCGCCCTGATGGTGATCCCCGAGCCCATTGTCATCGTGCTTTACGAGCGCGGCGCCTTGAGCCGCGAGGCATCCCAGGCCATTGCCTGGGCCGTGGTGGCCTTTGCCGCCGGCTTGCCGTCCTTCGTGCTGGTCAAGATCCTGCAGCCGGCCTTTTACGCCCGCGAGGATACGGTGACGCCCTTGAAGCTGGCGAGTGTCTCGGTCGCGGTCAACGTGGCGGGCTCGTTGGCCCTGTTCCCCGTGATGGGGCACACGGGTATTGCGGTGGCCACGTCCCTGGCCGGTTGGGTGAACTGTGTGGGTTTGGCGCTGATCCTGGCGCGGCGGGGCTTTTTTGCCTTCGACCAGCGCTTCAAGGCCCGCTTTCCCCGCATCATGGCCGCGGCCCTGCTCATGGGCGCCGTGGTATGGGGGTTGGGCCTGTGGCTTGAGCCGTGGATGGACCGGGCCTTTTTGCTGCGGCTCGCCGCCCTGGCCATTTTGGTCGTCAGCGGCCTTTTGGGTTTTGCCGTGGCCGCCTTGTCCCTGGGCGCAACCGACCGGGCCGAGTTCACCGGCCTGTTCAAACGGAAAAGGCAGAGCGACGGGTCCGAGCCGGAAGCATAGTGCCCATCGTGTTGGGGCCCTTGACCGGCCTGCCCGCAAGCGCGATAACCCGGCGGCCCAGATCGGAGTTCAGATCAAAAGTAATTGGAAAGACGGGACGTCATGAATCGCATTTTTTCCGGCGTACAGCCGACCGGCAATCTGCACCTTGGTAACTATCTGGGTGCCATCAAGAATTTCGTGACCCTGCAAAAGGACTTCGAGTGCATTTACTGCGTGGTCGACTTGCACGCCATTACGGTTTGGCAGGACCCGCAAGAATTGGTCGCCCATACCCGCGAGGTCACGGCGGCCTATCTGGCCGCGGGCATCGATCCCAAGACCAGCATCATCTTTAATCAAAGCCAGGTCTCAGCCCATGCGGAGCTGGCCTGGATCTTTAACTGCGTCGCCCGCCTGGGCTGGCTCAACCGCATGACCCAGTTCAAGGAAAAGGCGGGCAAGAACCGGGAAAACGCCAGCGTCGGGCTCTATGTCTATCCCGATCTCATGGCGGCGGACATTCTGGCCTATAAGGCGACCCACGTGCCCGTGGGCCAGGACCAGAA
>JANQKX010000281.1 GCA_028280915.1 Kiloniellaceae bacterium | reverse complement strand
CGCATAGGGGTCGTTGTCGCCGACCGCCACATTCCCCAAGGCGCGCAGCATGTGCAAAAGGGGGTGGGCCAGGCGGTCGTCCCGTTCCCAGCAGACCGTAACCTGCTGGGGCCGCTCGGCCCCGCCCCGCATCCGGCGGGTCATGGTATGAATGGAAAACAGGACCCGACCGGGGTCGTCCCCCAGCATCTCCGCGATCTTGCCGTGATAGGGTTCATGGATGGCGGCGAGGCGCCGGCGCTTCTCCGCCGCGCTCAAGGCCCGATTGCCCGGCACCGGCACTTGGTCGCTCACCTGGGGGAAGGCCGAAGGGTCGTGGTCATAGCGGTTGCAGTCCACCACCAGGCGGGAATAACTGGACAGTACCGCCGGGCAGCCGAGCCATTCGGCCAGATAGCGGGTCACCTGCGCCGCGCCGATATCCCAGGCAATATGTTCCTGCAAGTGATGGGCATCGACGCCCAAATCACCGAGCCGCACCGGAATGCGGTTGGAGGCATGATCGCAAACCAAAAGGCCGCGGGCATCGGAACGAGCACCGACCACCTCAAAGGGCGGTGCCTCATCCGCGGTCAGAAGATCCTCCATATCACCCATTCCCATACGCTCCCTAGCGGACCGAAAGTTTTTGACCCAGCAGGCCTTCGGGGCGCAGCAGCAGCAAACCGATCACCAAACTCAGGGCAATGGCTTCCCGGAACGGCAGCACCTCCGGCGGTAAATAGGCCCGCAAGGCCACCTCGATGAAGCCCAGCACAAAGCCGCCGACCACGGCGCCCGACAAACTGCCCAGACCGCCCAGGACCACGGCGATGAAGGCTTTCAGCACCGGCAGGAACCCCATCAAGGGGTCGACAGAGCCCCGCTGGGCGATCCACAGTACGCCGGCCACCCCGGCCAGCAAGCCGGAGATGGCAAAGGCCGTGGCGATCACCGCGTTGGCGTTGATGCCCATCAACCGTGTCACCGGAAAATCAAAGGCCGCCGCGCGCATGGCGATACCCAGGATGGAACGCCGCAGAAAGAGGTTCAAAGCGAACAAGAGCAGGGCTGTGCAAACGATGGAGAGCGCCTGAATCGCGCCGATATCGAGCCCGAAAAAGTTGATCGCCCCGGCCAGGTCCGAAGGCACGGGAATCGCCTTGGGACGGGCCGAAATCAGATTCTGAAACAGAATGTGCAGGATGGTGCTGACGGCGAAGGAGGTCAGCAGCATGGTCGCCGTGTTGGCATTGCGCACGGGTCGGAAGGCAATGCGTTCCATCAGCACCGCCACCACCATGGCCATGGCCACGCCGAGGCAGGCCGCAAGTATAAAGGGGACACCTGATCCGATGGCAAAAAACATGGTGTAGCCCGTGACGGTCATGAGCTCGCCATGGGCAAAGTTGATCAGGCCCAGCACGGAAAACACCATGGCCAGCCCCAAGGCCAAGAGGGCATAGGTCCCGCCCAAGGCCAGGGCATTGACCAGCTGCTGAAAAAGAATGTCCATGGGCCCTTTTCCCCTCACACCAACCCGGGCGGGTCTAAGCCACGCCCATATAGGCCCGCTCCACTCGGTCCGAGCTTTGCAGGTCCTTGGCCGTGCCCGACAGGACCAGTTCCCCGCTGGCCAAAACATAGCCCCGGTCGGCAATCTCCAAGGCCAGTTCCACGTTCTGCTCCACCAGCAGGATGGTGGTCCCCCGATCCCGCAGATTGACGATGAGATCAAAAATCGAGTCCACCACCTGGGGCGCCAACCCCAAGGAAGGCTCGTCCAAAAGCAGCACCCGGGGATTGGGCATCATGGAGCGGGCGATGGCCAACATCTGTTGCTCGCCCCCGGACAGGGTTCCGGCCATCTGCCCACGCCGTTCCGCCAGGATGGGGAACAGCGCCAGCATGTCGGCCTTGGTTTGGGATTCCCGCCGGCCGTCCTTCACCGAGGCGGCACCGATGG
>JANQKX010000261.1 GCA_028280915.1 Kiloniellaceae bacterium | reverse complement strand
GGCTTGCCGCAGTGGCTGGTGAGCGCCTTGACGGTTTCCAGGGACTCGTTTTCCACCGGTACGTCGCCCGGATAGCCCAGGGAACACGCCATGTCGATGTTGGGCAGGGCGGCGCAAACCTTGCCGGTCATTTCCAGATCGGCCCGCAGGCAGGGCCGGTGCTCGCCGGTTTTGAAATCCAGGATCTGCACGCAGTTGTGGCCGGGGCAGAAGCGGGGAATGCGATCACTGGTATCGATCACCTTGCGGCCGTCCCGGTCATAGAGCTGAACCCGGTCGGACAGGCTCGAGAGGGCCTTGGTCACCAGGGCTTCCGGATAGTGCACATAGCCGTCATCGCTCTGGTGACAGCCGTGATCATGGATCAGCAGGTCGCGGGTCGCGTCATCGTCGATGATGACCCCGATCTCCTCCAGGATGCGCAGGACCGCTTCGTGGATCTTGGCCGCCGCCGCCGCGTCGATCACGGTGAGTTTAAGGGACTTCTGCGCCCGGGGCATGGCCGGCGCCTTGGCGCCCCGCTTGGCCTGTAGCCTTTGCCGCTTGCTCGTTTTTCTGACCGCCATGATAAAAACCTCGAAACCAGCCGGTAATGGAATGAGAAGGTGTTTTATGTTACGTTAAAGTAAAATAAAATCAATGACCTTTCTATGTAAACTTTTCCTGGTGACGGGAAAATCGGTAAGGACGGCGGGCCTTGCGCGGGCGGGACGGCCATGGCCGTGGGGGCTCCCTTATGAAAAAGAGGAAATGCCACCGGTACCTGTAGAGCGCGCCTGGAGCGCACCATGGGTTAAACGCTGGCCCTGAAGTGGAGTTTGAAACGATCGATCCATTCCTTGGTCAAAAAAAACCATGGCCATCAAAGCTTTCGATGAGCGGCCATGGTTTCAAATTTCAACTTGGGATATCAGAGATGCGGAACAAATTCTTGGTTTTGTCCGTATCTGATCGAAAAAATTCAGGTTGTTTTCTTTTGATTTTGAAGACGTTAGGGATTCAACCTGTTTTATTCGGTCTTGGCCAGCCCCTTCAACAACTCGCGAAAGCGCTCGCGGATATTCTCGTCGGGCACCGCATAGTAGTGGCGCAGAAGCTTAAGCGTTTCTTTCTTGCGCAGGATATCCTGCGTTATACCGCTGTCCGCATCGATGAGCTTGGAAGTTCCTGAGCCCCCGGCTCCTTCCAATCCTTCAACCCCCTCAAAGAAATAGGTCACCGGCACGTCCAGCAATTGCGCCGCCTTGTAAAGGCGGCTGGCACTGAAGCGATTGGTACCCTTTTCGTATTTTTGAACTTGTTGAAAGGTAATGCCTAAGCCATTCGCCAGGTCCGTTTGGCTGAGACCCAGCAAGACACGCCGAGCCCGGAACTGAGCCCCTACATGGGCGTCAATGTCGGTTGACCTCCGCGCGCGTCTCGATTTTTGAATGGCGGGCTTTCCTCTTACCATACCCCCCTCCTTAGTGTGGTTGTTTAAAAGGGGAGAAAGCCAATGCAACTAAATCAGCTTCCCCCATACCAGCAAAACGTACCTCAGTTTTCTTTTACAAATCTCAGGTCATTTTGATAACGTTTCTCACCTCCATGCAACCAATGGCCTAACATGGCTGTCACATAAGAAATTTGAACGTTAGATCAAAGTTTTGTTTTTTTTCTCATAATGTCCAGTATTTATTTATTCGTCAGGTCAATTTTT
The DNA here is from genome assembly GCA_028280915.1 of Kiloniellaceae bacterium. Taxonomy (GTDB): domain Bacteria; phylum Pseudomonadota; class Alphaproteobacteria; order Kiloniellales; family Kiloniellaceae; genus JANQKX01. The sequence continues at coordinate 20,204 of JANQKX010000261.1, read as the reverse complement.
TCCATGAAATGCATAATTGGAAGATCTCCAATCAAACAATCTAGAGATAATATTAAATTTTAGGATTTAAATCAACTTTTATGAGAAATTAAATTTCTTTTGCCGGCCTCCTGATCGGTCCATTGCCTAAGAGGCAAGAGAATCGTCGAACTTTTACGGGTGAGGTCAATCAAACAGCTCGGTATAGATGGCAAAGGAGAATTGCCCGCACATCCGGCGCGCCCGGAGTCGGCCGGGGAGGCTGAGCGCGAGAGGGGCCGCGGTCGGGCCACATTGGGTGAGACAGATGGCAGAGATGAGACAGGCCACATGGGCGGTGTCCGCCGGCCATGGTCAAAACGCTTGTTGTGGGACGGCAAATCCTGAAAGGTTGTCAATCCGGTGGGAAGACGGGTCGTGAATCTGGTATGACTGCCGGAAAGTCGCATTGGGAAAGCTCCACTGGAAAAAAGGTCGTTTGGGGAGCCGTTGATGGAAAGCGCGTTGGATTCATTAGACCTCTATGATGTTTTGACATTTGTGGTCTTACTCATCTTGGCGATTGCTGTTTGTAGCCTGGCCATGATTATCCTGGGCCTGCCGGGCAAAATCGCGATCAAGCGCCGTCATCCCCATGCCGAGGGGGTAAAACTCATGGGCTGGGTTGGCTTCCTGGCGGTGATCCCCTGGATACACGCTCTCATTTGGGCCTTTCACGATGCCGTCACCGTGGACCTACGGCGCTTTCCCGATGAGGAAAAAAAGGCCATTGACGCGGAGATCGAGCGTCTGGGCGGCAAAAAAGAGCAGTCGGAAAAGCTGGCCGCCGAGGCCGCGCCAAGCGGTGAAGAGGTTGAGGGCAAGCCGGGAGGGACCGTCTGATGCTCATGGCGGTCCTGATCACCCTGGTTTATATCCTGCTGGTTTGGCTGGTTTTTTATAAGTTCAAATGGCTCAAATTCAATATGGGGTGGGGCCTGATCTCCTTCTGGGTCGGGCTTCATTGCTTGTTGATCTTTGTTGTGGGTCTGCGCTTTTTTCAGCCTTATTCCGTCGATGGCCATGTCATTCGCCACACCATGCAGATCGTGCCGCGCTTGTCCGAGCCCACCTTGCTGACCCGGGTTTTGGTGGAGCCCAACACGCCGATCAAAAAAGGCCAGCCCCTGTTCGAATTCGACAAGACGATCTATCAGGCGCGGGTGGAGCAGCTGGCGGCCCAGCTGGCCGCGGCCAAGCAAAACGTGCTGATCCTGCAGGAAGATATCACCGCGGCCGAAGCCAACGTGAAGCTGGCCAAGGCCAATCGGCAGTTTGCCGCCGATCAGAAAAAGCGTTTTGAGAATTTGGTGAAACAGGGCGCCGGACGGGCGGAGGAATTGGACCGCTGGACCGACGAACTGGAAAGCCGTGACGCCCAGGTGATCGAAGCCCAGGCCAATCTGAAAAAGGCCAATCTCACTTACGAGTCCCAGATCAACGGGGTGAACACCAGCGTGGCCGAAGCCCAGGCCAACTTGGCCCAGGCCCAATACTACCTGGACCAGACCACCATCTACGCGCCGGCCGACGGCGTGATCACCAACCTGCAGGCCCAGCCCGGCCTGGTGGTGGGTATACTGCGGCTGGGCGCCATCGCCACCTTTGTCTTTGATGCGGACCCTTATATTCTGGCGTCCTATTACCAGGAGCATCTGCTCTATGTGGAAGAGGGCATGCCCGTGGAAATCGCCCTGGATACCTATCCCGGTCACATCTTCACCGGCCGGGTGAAAAAGATCTGGCAGGCCACCGGGCAGGGCCAGATCAACCCTTCCGGCGACATTCCGAAATTCCTTTTCCCCAAGCCCCAAGGGCGCTTTGCCGTGCAGATCCAGGTGGACCCTCACGAAGGCCTGAAGTTGCCGGCCGGTACCCACGGATCGGTCGCCATCTATACCGGCAAGGGCAAGGGCTTCGAGCCCTTGAGGCGCATTGGCATCCGCATTTATTCTTGGGCCAATTGGCTTTATCCTCTCGATCTCTGACAATGAGGATAGGTCAGCGGGGGATAGGTCGGCGATGGTGGTGAAAAAATTGACGGGGCCGAGATTGACCAGCCGTGAGGGCCGGCGTCGCGGGGTGAGGCCTTGGCTCTCCCTTTGGGCCGTGGCGCCGCTGCTGTTCGGCTGCACGGTGGTGGGGCCGGACTTCGAGACACCCGACGCGCCGGAAAGCCCGGCCTGGCAAGAGACGGAAGGGGACGGGGGCGCTTTGGCCGAGCAGGCCGGCGTGACGTCCGGCAAGGCTTCCGTGACCTTGGATCAGGCCCAACCGGTCCCCGATGACTGGTGGAAGGTGTTCAACGACCCGGCCTTGGATCGGCTGATCGGGCAGGCCCAGCGCCAGAACCTCACCTTGCATGCCGCCGGGGTGCGGATTTTGGAGGCCCGCGCCCAGCTGGGCATCGCCGTGGGCGAACAGTATCCCCAGACCCAGCAGGCCACGGCCGGCTTCGAACGGCGGCGCATTTCCGAAAACGTGGGCGTTTTGCGGGACATCACCCGGGTCATCGACATCGACCGCACTTTCAACGATTACAGCGTCGGTCTGGACGCGGGCTGGGAGCTGGACCTCTGGGGCCGTTTTCGCCGCGGGATAGAAGCGGCGGATGCGAATTTCGTGGCTCAGATCGCCAACTATGACGACATCCTGGTGGCCCTGGCCGGTGAGGTGGCCGTTTCCTATACGGCGATCCGCACCTATCAGGAACTTTTGTTCCTGACCAAGCAGAACATCGACGACCAGAAAGAGGGCCTGCGCTTGGCCCAGGTCAAATTCAAGAACGGCACCACGACGGAGCTGGACGTCTTCGAGGCCACGGCCCTGCTGCACGACACCGAGGCGACCATTCCCGAACTGGTCACGGGGCTGCGGCAGGCGGAAAACGCGCTCAGCATCCTTTTGGGCTTGCCGCCGGGGGGACTGGACGATCTGTTGCCGGCGGCGGGGCAGATTCCCGCCGCGCCGGCGGATGTGAGCATCGGCGTGCCCGCCGAGCTGCTGCGTCGGCGCCCGGACATTCGCGCGGCCGAACTGCAAGCCGCGGCGCAAAGCGCCCAGATCGGCATGGCCCAGGCGGATCTCTATCCCGCCTTCACGTTGAGCGGCGCGGTGGGCTTCAGCTCCAGCGATCTGACCGACTTGTTTCAGGGCAAGAGCTTTACCGGCGGGTTCAATCCGTCTTTCACCTGGAACATTTTTAACTATGGCCAGATCCGCAACAACGTGCGGGTTCAAGATGCCCGCCTGCAGGAACTGATCCTCAACTATCAGAACACGGTGCTGACCGCCTATCAGGAGGTGGAAAATGCCCTGGTGGCCTTTGTCCAGGCCCAGCTGCAAAGCGAGCAGCTCCGTAAAGCGGTGACGGCGTCCAAGAACGCGGTGCGCATCGCCTTGGTGCAGTACCGGCAGGGCACGGCGGACTACACCCGGGTGCTCAACACCCAAAGCGCCCTCTTGCGGGGGCAGGCACGCCTGGCCCAGTCCCAGGGCAACGAGGTGTCCAACCTGATCAGCGCCTACAAGGCCCTGGGCGGGGGCTGGCAGGTGCGCCAGGACCAGGACGTGGTGCCGCCGGAAATCATCCAGACCATGCGGGACCGCACGGACTGGGGCGGCTTACTGGACGATGACGAGATTCCCAAGGACGACCGCGCCCTGAACCCGCCGCCGTCGCCCGAGCCCGTCACCCTGTTCCGGCGTCCGCCCGATTGGTGACGGCCGCCGGCCGGTCTCGAAACGGCATGAGGTGACCTAGCCGGCCGGGTGCAACTCGTTTTGGTAAGCAAAAAGCGCCGGTGTGCCGCCGGTGTGGATGAAAAGCACCTGGCCGTCCGGGTTGAAGGAGCCCTTTTGGGCGCAGTGGATCAGGCCCGCCATGCAGCGGCCGCTGTAGACCGGGTCGAGGAAGATGCCTTCCAACGCCGCGGTGTCTTGGATGGCCCCCAAGGTTTCCGGGTTGAGGCGGCCATAGCCGGGGGCCAGGACGCTATCGTCCACAATAACGTCATCGGGCGTGATCTCGATGCCGCTGCCGAGCAGGGCGGCAATCTCCCTGGCGCGGCTTAGGACCCGGGGGTGCTGCTGCGCCGCCTCGCGCCGCACGCAGATGCCGATAACCGGCACCTCCCAGCCGATGGCGCGCGCGCCGACCAGGAAGCCCGCGTGAGTCAATCCGCTGCCCGAGGGGATCACCACGTGGCTGGGGGAAAAGTCCGTCTCGGCCAGTTGCTGCAAGGTCTCGCAGGCCGCCTCCACATAACCCAGGCCGCCGATGGGCGGGTGTTCCGTGCCCAGGTGAATGACATAGGGCCTGCGTCCCTGGGCCGCCAAGTCGCCCGCCAGGGTATCCAGGTTGCGGTCCGCGGCGGCCTCATCGTTGCCCACGGGAAAGCGGTGGATGGTGGCGCCCAGCAACTGGTCGAGCAAAAGATTGCCCGAGCGCTGATAGAAGGGATCTTCCTTGGGCACCCGGTCTTCCAGCTGCACCACCGGCAGCCAGCCCAGCCGGCGGGCCGCCGCCGCGGCCAGGCGCACGAAATTCGACTGCACCGCGCCGGTGATCAGGATGGTGTCGGCCTGCCGGTCGGCGGCTTGGCCCAGGTAGTATTCCAGCTGCCGCACCTTGTTGCCGCCGAAGGCCAGGCCATTGCAATCGTCCCGCTTGGCCCAGAGGGTGAGGCCCAGGTGCCGGCCCAGGTTCGCCAGGGGCTCGATGGGGGTCGGTCCGTGGGACAGGGTGATCTTGGGCTGGGCGGCCAGGGCCGGCAAGCTTTCCGCCTGGGGAAGGTCTCTCATTGTCATGTCGTGTGGATTTCGATGATTATCAAACCGAAAAAAGAAGCTATCACGACTGTTTGGGGGAAGATAATGACTTTTCCTGGCTTAATTCATAAACTAATCTAATACATCAAAAGCAGCTGAGTGAGTGGGGCGAAAAACCATGGCCCGGCGCCTGCAACAGCGGCAAGTGGAGGCCTTTTACACCGTGGTCGAAGTGGGCACGGTGAGCGCGGCCGCGTCTTTCATGAACCTGACCCAGCCGGCGGTCAGTCACCTGATCCGCGCCTTGGAGGATAGTATTGGCTTCAAGCTCTTTGAACTGCAGGGGCGCAAACTGGAGCTCAACGCGGAAGGCCGATTGTTTTTCGAGGAGGTCAAACGCTCCCTGGGCGTGCTGGCTTCCTTGAGCGACCGGGCCGATGCCATCCGGCAAAACCGTGCCAGCCGGGTGCGCATCGCCGGTGTGCCGGCCTATGTGGATGGCATGCTGGCCGATGCCTTGGGGGCTTTCCTGACCGAGAACCGGGGCTTTTTCATCTCCCTTGAATCGGCGCCCATGGCCCAGATCGTGGAAGAGGTGGAAAACGGTAATCTGGATCTGGGCATCATCGGCTTGCCCAGCCGGCATCCTCTGTTGCGGGTGCACCATTCCTTGGACAGTGACGCGGTCCTGATCCTTCAGAAGGGACACCCGCTCGCCGCGCAAGATCCCGTGCCCTTGGATTGCCTGAATGGGGAGGATTTCATTTCCATTGGGCACGGCAGCCCCTTCCGTTATGAAATCGATCTGGCCTTTTTGGAGCCGGAGGTCAAACTCAATGTGGTGGCGGAGGTTCGGACGCAAAGGGCCATCGCCCGCATGGTGCGCTCGGGTGCCGGTATCGCGCTGGTGGACCGCAATCTGGCCCAGGAGCAGCAGGGTGAGGGGCTGGTCGTGCGCGACATCACCCCGGCCGTCTCATGGAAGATCTGCTTGATCACCAACCGGCAGCGTCCGCGATCCAAGGCCCTGGACGGGCTGATCGCTTTTTTGAAGGAATTCATGGCCCCCGACTGAGCCAGCACCTAAAATCCGTAAAAACTTACAGCGTCCCTTTATAAATTTCCCCCCAGCCGCCGCCGATAAAGGGAGGCGGCCGGATCCGATCGGACCCGGCCGCGTGACGGCAACTCGTGGAATTGCTTTTTGTACTGCTGCGCCAGTCGGCTTAGATGCCAGATATCAAAATCGGCGGCGATATCGCCGATGGTCCGATTTTGGTTTTTTGGGTCCAACAGAGCGGCCTGGAACCGGTTGATCACGATCAGATGATTGTATTCCCGGGGCCGCAGATCGAAGGCGGTTTTGAAGATCTTTTCCATGTAGCGGGTGGAAATGCCGAACTCGTCGGAGAGTTGCTTGATGGTGACGCGGGATCGGCATTGCGACCGCAGAAAGTCCCTAATTTTATAGGCCAGCCGGATTGATTTCAAAGGGGATTCCAAGCGGGAGCCGGGTTGTTTGAGGGCGGTTGCGATCAAATCAGCGGACATGGAGGCCAGGGCGTGCCGGAAGTCGGCTATCGTAGCATGATTTTCGCAGGTCTTCTTGGACCCGAAAGCCGTGACGAACCGACCCACGACCTGGCGCAGAACCGCCGTGGTTTGGGGAAGGGACAGGATAGTGGTGGGAAAAAAATGGTTCTTGTGAGCCAGTGCCGCCCCATCCCTTTCGGTCATGAAGCCGACGAGATAATCCATCGGGAAAACCAATGCGCAGTAGTTCGTGCCCGTTGCGGACCTTAGGTCATAGTCTCCGCCCGGCGCGATCAGAATAATGTCGTCGGCCGCCAGCGGCAGGTGACCAAGACGCGTGCCGGCGGTTTGGTCCAGGAGAAAGATTACACTGACCAAGCCCGGCAGCATGCTGCCCCATTGATCCACGATCTGATTGTAGGTCTCCAACTGAACGAAACTGCCTTCGCCCAGGTGGAATGATTTGGACCGGCCAAGGTAACTCCCGGCGCTGATCTGGTGGTAAACCTGATCAAAGCTCTCCAGAAACAGCGAATGCTCGTCCACGTTGCGCACGATTGCCTTGGACATGGCGGGCCCTGTCTCCCAATGGGCCCCAGTCTCCCCATGGGCCCCAGTCAACCAATTGGACGTGTCGGTTGCCTGTCGCGTCCCGTCCAAGGGGCCTTTCCTTCCAAGTGTTCGCAAATCGGATAACGGTCATGCTGATTCCAGGTTAAGGTCTTGTCAAGTTTTCGCGGCCTCGCGCTGCCGCAGCTTGCTCTGTCAAAAAAGAGCTTGTCCTGTCAAATAGACTGTCCCAAGAACCCAACACCAACGAGAGGAGACGGCAGATGTTTCGGGCTATGACCTTCATCCTGGGTCTTTCCATCGCCTTGGCCGCGACCGCCGCGCGGTCGGAAACCGTCAAGCTGAGCGATGAATTGACCATACACTATGAAACCGCCGGAAGCGGGGACACGACCATCCTTTTTGTGCCCGGCTGGTCCATGTCGACCGAGGTTTTCGAGCATCAGCTCGCGGCCTATGAGGACTCGACGGAGTATACCTTCGTCACCTACGACCCGCGCGGCCAAGGCGAAAGCTCCAAGACCGAGCATGGGCACTTCTACCAGCAGCACGGCCGCGACCTGAACGATTTCATCACGGCCCTGGAGCTGGATAACATCGTGCTGGGCGGCTGGTCCTATGGCGGTAACGAGATCCTGTCCTATATCAACCAATTCGGCACCGACCGGCTGAAGGGCGTGGCGCTTATTGACTCGGCGCCAAAGGCGACCGGCGCCGACAATACGACTGAATGGGTGTGGTATCGCCATGATGACGCCGATGGATTCGAGGCTTTTTTCACCATGGGCCCGCTGCTCTATCGGGAGGACCTCTTGGCCGGTTTCGCGGATTGGATGCTGGCCGATAAATCAGAGGCCAACATCGCTTGGGCCACGGCCATCGCCGACAAGACCAATTCCACGACCATGGCCTTGCTGAACGCCGCCGGGACTTTCGACGACTTCACCGAAGACCTGACCGCGATGGATGGCAAGATTCCGCTGTTCTATATTGTGCGCACCGATTGGGGTCCCGTCGTGACCAGCTGGGCCGAGGCCAATACCCCCAGCGCCATGGTGTCGGCCACCATGCCGTCCCATCTGGGCTTCTGGGAAGATCCGGAAGGGTTTAACGAAGAGTTTTCCAAGTTCCTGGCAACCATCAAATGACCCCCCGATGAGCTTCCGGCGAGACACCGGGCAGGTATGGCGGCGCGCAGCAATGTGCGCCGCTTTTTTTTGTACCGTCTGAAGAAGGGATGGGGTCAGGACAATGCCGCGACCTTTTCGTAGAGGTGCGCGCGCAAGAGGGTGACGAAGGCCAGGGCCGATTGCTGCAAGGGCAGGTGGCTGGCGCAGATCAGGGCCAGTTCGAAGGTGATGGCGGGCTTGAAGGGGCGCCAGCACACCCCGTCGTCCAGGTCCGCCATGCCGTTGATGGAATCCACCAGGGCAATACCGGCGCCGGCGCGCACCAGGTTGCGCGCGATGGCGAAGTAGGAACAGGAAATGTGGCGGCTGGCGGTCAGCCCCGCGTTGGACAGCAGCTGATCAATCTGGCGGTCGATGGCATGGTCGCCGGTAATGGCGATCACCGAACGATTGGCCAGGTCCTTGGGGCCGATGACCGACCGGCGGGCGAGGGGATCGGCCTCGGGCAGGATGCACACACAAGGCAGCTTGAGCACTTCGGCCTCCAGGCCCGGCACGGGAACCGGCGCGTCGATCAGCCCGATGTCGATCTGGCGGCCCCAGACCCAGGCGGCGATCTGCCGGGAACTGCGCACCTTCAGATCTATCTGCACGCCCGGATGGGTCTTCTGAAATTCGGCGATGACCCAGGGCAGCAGATTAATGGCCGCCGCCCCGTTGCTGGCAATGCTGATACCGCCGACCACCCCGGCGCGGATGTCCTGCGCCCTTGTCTCGACCCGCTCCATGGCCATGAGGCTCTGTTCCGCCTCGGCATGGAGCAAAAGTGCCTCGCCCGTGGGTTCGAAATATCCCTTGCTGCGGTGAAACAGACGAAAGCCCAGTTCCTCTTCCAAGCTGGAGAGGGCCACGCTGACCGCCGGCTGGGTGAGGTTGAGGCGAACCGCGGCGCGGGAAACCGAGCCCGCTTCCATCAAGGCGGCAAAGACCTCTAACTGTCGCAATTTTAGGCGCATGGCATGGGCTTCGCGGGATCTCCGTCATCATGACGTCATAAAAGAATCAAAATTATCAATAACAATAATTTAATTGACCTTATAGATCCACCTTCGAAAATAGCGGTGACGGCGCGACCCCGAAGGGTGGCGCGCCTTGGGGCGGCGAAAGAACGGGGAATTTGGTGCAAAGGGCTCAGACCATTCACTCCATCGGCGGCCAGGCTCGCATGGCCCCTCGGGTCGGAAAGCGGGCCGGGGTGCGTGCCGCCTTTGTCACCCGGCTTGCCGAGGGCTTCAAGGATACGCCCTATTGGTGGGATGGGGTGGAACCGCCGGCTTTGGCGGCGGAGGGTCTGCCCAAGACCGTGGATGTGGCAATCGTCGGCTCGGGCTATACGGGGCTGACCGCGGCACTTCAGGTCGCTCGGGCCGGGCGCAGTACCATCGTGCTGGACGCGGAAGCGGCCGGCTGGGGCTGCAGTACCCGCAACGGCGGGCAGATCAGCACCAGCGTGAAACCGTCCCTCGAGGCACTGGCGCGTCAATTCGGCCGGGCGCGGGCCCAGGCTATTCTTGACGAAGGCAAGGCGGCCCTGGACTGGATCGAAGCGCTGGTGGCCGAGGAACAGATCGACTGCGATTTTAAGCGCAATGGGCGCTTCCACGCCGCCCACACCCCCGCGCAATACGAGAGCCTGGCGCGCGAGATCGCCGCGCTGAAGGACGAGCAAGGCATCGAGGCTTTCGCCGTGCCCCGCGCCGAGCAAAAGAGCGAGCTGGGAACGGACAGCTATTTCGGCGGCGTGGTGTTTCCCCGCCACGCGGCCCTGCATCCCGCCAAGTACCACGCCGGTCTGCTGGCCCGGGTGCTGGCGGCCGGGGCCCAGGTGCTGGCCCATTGCCCGGTTCTGGCCATCGCACGTGACGGCAAGGGCTTTCGCCTGGAAACGGCCCGTGGCCCGGTGGCGGCCCGCGACGTGGTGGTGGCGACCAACGGCTATAGCGGCGGGATCGTGCCCTGGCTGCGCCGGCGCCTGATCCCCATCGGCAGTTCCATCATCGCGACCGAGCCCTTGGACCGCGCCCTGATCGACCGGCTCTTTCCCACCGACCGCATCGCCAGTGACAGCTGCCGGGTGGTCTATTACTACCGGGCCTCGCCGGACCGCCGGCGTGTGCTCTTTGGCGGCCGGGTGACCGCGCGGGAAGCGACGCCCGCCATCAGCGCGCCCCGTTTGCACCGCGAGCTCTCTTTGCGCTTCCCCGAGCTGCGCGACTGTCGGCTGAGTCACTGCTGGGCCGGCACGGTGGCTTACACCTTTGATCAGCTGGCCCACTGCGGGGTCCACGACGGCATCCACTACGCCATGGGTTATTGCGGCTCCGGCGTTTCCATGGCGAGCTATCTGGGCATGCGTTTGGGCCTCAAGGTTTTGGGGCAGGCGGAAGGTAAAACGGCCTTTGACGACCTGACCTTTCCCACCCGTCCTTTTTATCGAGGCACCCCCTGGTTCTTGCCGGCGGTAGTGGGGTGGTACCGCTGGCTGGACCACCGCGAGCAACACCGGGCCATGGCGGCCGCGGGAGTGGGGGGCGCGGGCATGGTGGGTGCGGGATAACGGGAACCAGATTGCCACGGGGCAACGCCTTCGCCCGTTGTCCGGTGGAAGACCAATGGCGAAATCACCTAGGCTCGCGTGAAGAGGGCCGGCAGTTCGAACAGAGGAGAGCAAGCATGGGAAAACACCTTATCATCACGGCGGCCGCGGCGGCCTTGATTTCATCGACCGCCCTGGCGGAGGACAAACAGGTGACCATCGCCTCCTGGGGCGGGTCCTATCAGGATGCGCAAAGCAAGGCCCTGTTCCAGCCCGCCTCGGAAGCCACGGGCATTAAGGTCAAGGAAGAGACCTATGGCGGCATGTCCGACGTGCGCCTGCAGGTCAATACCGGGGCGGTGACCCTGGATATCGTCGCCAGCGGCTCGGGCAGCGCCTCGCGCGCCGGTGCCGAGGGTTTGCTGGAGGAGCTGGACTATAACATCATCGATGTCTCCGACTTTTATCCGACCTTGAAGATGAAGTACTGCGTGGGCGGCGATGTGTTTTCCACCGTCTATGCCTGGAACACGGACACCTACGGCGATGCCGGGCCGCAAAGCTGGGCCGATTTCTGGGACGTGGAGAAGTTCCCCGGCAAGCGGGCCTATCGGGGCAAGGTGGCGGGCGCCCTGGAGCCCGCGCTGATGGCCGACGGCGTGCCGCCGGAGCAGGTCTATGAGGTGCTGTCCACAGAGGAAGGCATCGACCGCGCCCTGGATAAGATCCGCGAGCTGAAGCCCCACATCGAGGTGTTCTGGACCTCCGGTGCCCAGCACGCCCAGTTGATGAAGGACGGCGAGGTGGACATGACCACCGGCTGGAACGGGCGCTTCGACAATGCCAAGAAAGACGGCGCCAAGGTGGCCTATAGCTTTAATCAGGCTTTGCTGGACTACGATTGCTTCGCCATCCCCAAGGGCGCGCCCAACAAGGATGTGGCCATGGAATTCCTGGCGGAGATCTCCAAGCCCGAGTACCAGGCCAATCTGCCCAAATACATCACCTACGGTCCCACCAACAAGGCGGCCTATGACCTGGGCGTCATCGATGAAGCCACCGCCCGGGCCCTGCCGTCCCATCCGGACAACGCGGCCATGCAGTTGCCGGTGGACATCGAATGGTACGCCGAATGGGAAACCACCGCAGCGGAAAAATACCAAGAGATGTTGACCGAATAGTCTCTTGGGCGTGCAATGATCCAGCGGGCGGCCGTGGCCGCGGCTGCCCGCTGTCACTGTAAGAACACGCCCGGCTTGCCCGCCGGGCCAATGAAAAAAAGGGGAGCGCTTTGACGGCTGCGACGCAGGAGGCCCTGCCGATCACGATCCGTGGGGTGACAAAAACCTATGGCGCGGTTCACGCCCTGGATAACGTGGATCTGGATGTGCGCCAAGGCGAGTTCCTGACCCTCTTGGGCCCGTCGGGATCGGGCAAGACAACCTTGTTGATGGTGCTGGCCGGCTTCACCCGCCCGGACCAGGGCAGCTTGCGTTTCGGCGACGATGAGGTCATTCGCAAGCCGCCTCATCTGCGCAACCTGGGCATGGTGTTCCAGAGCTATGCCCTGTTTCCCCACATGACCGTGGCCGGCAACGTGGGCTATCCTCTGCGGTTGCGGCGCCTGGCCAAGGCCGAACTCACCGAGCGGGTGGAGCGGGCCTTGGATACGGTGCAGCTTGGCGGATTTGGCGAGCGGCGCATTGACCAGCTGTCGGGCGGACAAAAGCAGCGGGTGGCGCTGGCCCGGGCCATCGTGTTCGAGCCCCGCATCCTGCTCATGGACGAGCCCTTGTCGGCGCTGGACAAAAAGCTGCGTGACCGCATGCAGATTGAACTGCGCCACCTGCACGAACAGCTGGGCATGACCACGGTCTACGTGACCCACGATCAGCGCGAGGCGCTCACCATGTCGGACCGCATCGCCGTGATCAATCACGGCCGCTTGATGCAGTTGGACGACCCGCAGCATATTTACGATCGTCCGGCCAACCGCTTCGTCGCCGATTTCATTGGCGATTCGGCCTTCCTGCCCGTGGAGCGGCAAGGAGAAGCGGTGTTGTACGACGGCCAGCCCCTCAGCCTGAGCGAGGCGCCGCCCCATGGCCAAGACCTCGTGCTCATGGTCCGGCCGGAGCGGCTGCACCTTTTGAACGGCGGGGAAGGCGGCGACTTCAACCGTCTGACCGGCAGGGTGTCGGACATCGTCTATCAAGGGGATAGCTATTTGCTCGTCGCCGATCTGGGCAACGACCGGGAGGTCAGCCTGCGCGGCGTGGTGCGGCGCGACACCCTGGCCGCCTTGCCGGCGGTGGGCGGCCCGGTCACCTTGGGGCTCAGTCCCAGCGACACGGCCCTGATCGTGGATGCACCATGAGCACCGGCACCACAGCGACCAGCGGACCGATTGGCGCGGCGGCATTGGGCGACAACAACGCCGAAGGCTTGAAAGCCGATGCCCGTCGGGAGCGCCTGCGCTTGGCCGGTTTGTGCTCGCCGGCCGCGATCCTGGTCCTGGTGCTTCTAGTGATCCCCGTCGGCTGGTTGTTCTACGTCTCCTTCATCGGGGCTGACGGGCAGTTCTCCTTGGAGAACTACGAGCGCATGATCGAGCGCAAGTCCTATGCCCGGATCTTTCAAACCACCTTCGAGGTGAGCCTGCTCACCACGGCCTTGTGCATTCTGATCGGCTATCCCTTGGCCTACTTCATGTCGCAGCTGCCCAGCCGCATCGCCAACCTATGCCTGATCACGGTGTTGCTGCCGTTTTGGACCTCCTTGCTGGTGCGCACCTATGCCTGGCTCGTTCTGCTGCAGAAGCGCGGCCTGGTGAATACCTGGGCCATGGACTTGGGCCTGTGGGACGAGCCCATCAAGATCGTGCATAACATGACCGGCACCCTGATCGACATGGTGCACATCATGCTGCCGTTCCTGATCTTGCCGGTCTACGGCTCCATGAAGGCGATCGACAAGGACTACCTGAAGGCCGCGGCCAACCTGGGCGCCGGGCCGACCAGGGCCTTTTGGACCGTGTTCTTCCCCTTGTCGGCGCCGGGCCTCTTCGCCGGCTCCCTCATCGTGTTCGTGCTCTGCCTGGGTTTTTTCGTCACCCCGGCGGTTCTGGGCGGCGGCAAGGTGATCATGGTCTCCATGAAGATCGCCTCCAACATCGAGCTTTTCGTGAATTGGGGCGCGGCCAGCGCCCTGGGGGTGGTGCTGCTGCTCATGACCGTGGCCATCCTTTGGATCGCCGCTCGCTTCGTGCGCCTGGACCAGTTGGCGGGGCAAGGGCATTGAGGGCGGCGTTGAGGAGCGCAAAGAGAGAGAGGCAGGCATGAAAGGCTGGCTCGACAGTCCCGCGTCGGAAACGCAGATCACCCAGGCCCAGCGCCTCTGGCTCTACATTTTGTCGGGCCTGATCATGGTGTTCCTCGTGGCGCCCACCTTGATCGTGGTGCCCATGTCCTTTTCCGAATCCCAGTATCTGGAGTTTCCGCCCCGGGAGTGGTCGACCCGCTGGTACGAGCACTACTTCGGGTCACCGGAATGGATGGCGGCCACCGGGACTTCCTTCAAGGTGGCGATCCTTACCATGCTGGTGGCCACGCCCATCGGCGTCATGGCCGCCTATGGCCTGCATGTCTCCAAATTCGCCTTCGCGCGGCTCATCTTCGTCATTCTGCTGACCCCCATGATGGTGCCTTTGATCCTGATCGCCATCGGGGCCTTTTACGTCTATGTGAAGCTGCAGATCCTCTATACCTTGGCCAGCCTGGTGCTGGCCCATACCATCTTGGCCCTGCCCTTGGTGGTGATCGTCACCGGCGCGGCGCTCAAGAGCTACGACATGAACCAGGAGCGGGCGGCGCGCAGCCTGGGGGCCTCCCGCTGGGTCGCCTTCTTGACCGTGACCTTGCCCCAGATCCGCTTTGCCGTGATCACCTCCGCCTTGCTGTCCTTTCTCACGTCCTTCGACGAAGTGGTCGTGGCGCTGTTCATTTCCGGCGGCGACAACGCCACCTTGACCCGCAACATGTTCAATGCGCTGCGGGATCAGATCGATCCCACCATCGCTTCCATCTCCACCCTGATGATCATCGTCACCTCCCTGCTGATGGTCGCCGCCCAATTGTTCGGCAAGTCCCGCGGTTAGAGCTAGGGCTTTCAAATCCAATGAAAATTGCCCCAGCCGACCAGGTGGTACGGACCGCCCGAGACCTGGCGGCGCTGACCGTCTCGGACGGGGATTCGCTGATGATGCCCTTGGTCTTTTGCCTGGCGCGGCGGCAATAAAACCACACCACAATTTTTTTGACGTTTTCATGACCGGAAACGGTTGACCCAACTCGAATCCATGGTCCTACAAATTCCCATCAGGTTTTTTTAGCTGTCGCACGCGTCGGCTCGGGTTGTCGAAACTCCGTTTAACCCCATTTGGCATGTGGCCCGTGAGAAGAGGGCCCGTGAGAAGAGGGCCCCTGAGAAGAGGGTAAGAGTTTTGCTCAATCATCGGGCCGAGCCCACTGAAACGGACTAGATGCACAAGAGAGTAATGGAAATGACCGACGATTCTAACGAAGACAGCGTGCGTTACCCGGATGTGCCTCAGCACCCCTTGGACGGACCTTTTCCCACGGACTGAGGCGGCCTCCCGCCCGGATCGCGTGGCCGCTGCGCGGCCCAACGTCTGAATGCAAAGCGTCTCGGCTTTACGCTACCCTGTCCGGCCGGGGAGTGCCCCCTTGCCGCCGTGGCCAAAATAGCCCAATCTTAGTTATCGGGACCGGTTGAACCGGACGGCTGCCGGTTGATCCGGTCGAAGATGGCTCCCTGGGGTGAGGCCATGGCAAAAACCACACGACGGAAAACCAATGTTTCCCGCCCTGACGCGGACCAGGCCCAAGCGGCGCGGATCTTGGAGACCGCCTTGGACCTGGCGGCAGCCGAGGGCTGGGAAGATCTGCGCCTGCGCCAAGTGGCCGCGCGCCTGGATCTCTCTCTTGATCAAGTGCTCGTCCACTACCGGGACCAGGACGCCGTGGCCGATGCCTGGTTCGCCCGGGGCTGGCAGGCCATGCTGGCGCCCGCGCCCGATGGCTTTGCCGATTTGCCCGCGCGCGAGCGTCTGTTCCTCTTGATCATGCGGTGGTTCGATGCCCTGGCGCCCCATCGGGACGTGACCGCCCAGATGCTGCGGACCAAGCTCTATCCCTCCCATCCCCATCATTGGGTGCCCATGATCTTCAATCTGTCCCGAACCATTCAATGGCTGCGCGACGCGGCCATCCTGGATGGGGGCAGCCGGCGCCGCCAGGTGGAGGAGGTGGGACTGACCGCGCTTTTCCTGGCCACGCTTAGGGTTTGGGCCCGCGACGACAGCCCTGATCAGGAACGCACCCGGCGCTATCTTGAACGGCGTCTCGAGCGGGCGGACCGGCTCATGGGGCGTTTGGCCTCCCGGCCCGGTCTTTTCTAAACAATACGAGAAAAACCAAATGGAAGAGAGCGAAAGCGCGTTTGAGGATCGTTTGTGCCGGGTTATCGCCCAGGCCGAAACAACATTCTTTGCCGAGGACTACTACTGGCAGCCCCTTGAAGCGGGGGAAGCGCCGGCGGCCAATGCTTTGGCCTGCGTGGCCGACGGCGGTGTGTGGCATCAGTTCGTGCCGGCACCCAGTGATGAGACCGAGGGCCGTTTCCGCGTCGTGTTGTTCCGTTTTTCCGAAACCGGGCCCAGTGCCATCGGTTTTGTCGCTTGGCTGCATTCCCACCTCAGGCACATGGGCCGCACGGGGGCCATCGTGATTTGCGGCAAGGACCGGCGGGCCTCCTCCGTGCTGTTCCAGATTTGCCAAGGGGCGATGGACTATTGGGCCTGCCCGGTGGGGGAGCCTGCCGAGCGCTTCATCGGCGTGATCAATACCTTGATTGAACGAGGCGGCGGTACGGCGCAGTAGATTTGAATACCTTGCGGGCGAAACCAAAAAAGAATTAAAATATCCATCTAAAATATAATAAAGGTGAAGCGATTCGCATGTTTAGGCCTATGCCGTCAGTTTTTAGTCTAGCCCTTTTTTTTGTTTCTTGGTCGGGCGTCGCATTTTCACAGGAAGAACCAAATTTCTTTGAGAAAAATGTCTCCTCAATCCAGGTCGTCACACACTTTTTAAAGTTGGATAAGGATACAGTTAAAAATGTGAAGAGTGAAAAAACCAAAGATGGAGAGTACCTTTTAACTTTCACAGTCGACGAAGAGGCAGTGCGCAATTTGAATTCGGTCTTGGAAAACCAGCAAAACCCGCGGGTGATGGTGACATTATTTGGAGAGGTCATCTTTAATGGGATGCGGGCATCCGGAACATCGGGAAACGAGTTTCTTATTGGGCCCGTAGGTCAAAACCTGAAAAACAAGGCAATTGATCAGTTCGGACACGATTGACTCCAATTGTTTTTTTGCGGTTCTTCCGCCTACCTTTGGTTTGAACAGGTCAATTCTTTGTGTGTTGTACTTCGGCCCTGCTACTTCGCCGTTGATGCGCCAACGCGCTCTTCCAGCGCCTTGACCCAGCTTTCGACGCGGCTGCGATTGACGCCGAAGTCCCAATAGCCGACGGTCGAGCGGCTATAAACGGCAAGGGTGGACCCGCCTTCGTGCTCCGCAAAGACTTGGGCGCTGATGCAGTCGACAAATCCGAAAGTGGCGGAGGTTTGAGCCGCCTCGACTTGCAAGCCATCGTCCGACCGGGCCAAGACGCGACTGCGCAGTTGTTGCTCAACCACCGCGACCCAGTCGTTCGCCAAGGCCTCCGGCGGCACCGTAAAGGAGGGGGAAACGGCGTCCGCCCCGGTGATTCCACTGTCGGCCGGCGCCATGAGCCAGCGGTTGGGCCGCCCGTCGGGTTCGATGCTTTGCCAGTCAAGAAAGCTCTTGTCCGTCACGCCACAGTCCTTTGCCAAATTCTCGCTGCCGGAACAGGCGCCGAGAAAAAGTCCGATCAAAAGGGGCCAAGGTGCGATGAAGCCATGGTTCATGAAATGCCGTTCCCATTTTTGGGCGGTGCAACTAGATAGCCGCCCCCTGATGACCATCCTTAGGAAGATTTAGGGCAGGGCGGGCCGTTGGTCCATCGGCATCGTGCTGATCCTGGAGGCCGGCTGGAACATGGCCGGAAGGTGGTTCGACTTTCACATCACCCCACCGGCACATCACCCCACCGGGCCCACCCTGCCGCTCATTATCCCAAACGTGGGGAGCGTTGCCCGCATCAAATCGGTTTCGTAGATATCCGCCAGGTGCCCGTGGCGATTCTGCGCCACGCCGCCCGTTCAGCCGCAGCAGCCTGAATTGCTGCGCCGGGCGACGATCTCATAGGCCTTGCCTTCGGAGATGCCGAACTGCCGTGCCAATTGGCGGCAGCTCTTGTTCTGATAGGTATGCAACATCACCATGTGGTAGATCTCATCGGCGGTGAGTTCTTTGGCTCCCTTGGGAAACCTTCCGGCGTGATTATCGGTCATCCGTGGCAGGTCCTTCGCAGTGGTCTCCATCTGGAGCCTGAGCAGCTGATCGGGGCATTTTTCTATCCCGGCGTGTTCCTTCTGCCAATTGAAATAGTTGTGTTCGAAAGCCTGCCGGCCATGGCAGAGTGGCTTGTGTGAGGGCGGCTTGTGTGATGGCGGGCTGTGGGGCAGGGGGCTGACGGCAGCACCAAAATCGGTCTGGTTGGTGCCTATCCGGTACCCAAAACAGGAACGCGGTTTCCTGTTTTTTGTTAAGTCATTGAAAAGTTTGGCTGGGGAACCTGGATTCGAACCAGGGCTGCTCGGGTCAGAGCCGAGAGTTCTACCGCTAAACTATTCCCCAATCGCGGTGATCCGCGGGAGGCCCGTGACGCTGAACCAGCGGCATTTGGACGGCACGCGACCATTATGGGCCGGGTTTGCTTAACACCAGATGAAGCCCGGAACAGCCCGTGCCGTCATCTGATCGCTGTTGTAAGGCGGCGATATGGGCCAATGCAAGATTTTTTGCGCTTAGGCTGGCCCGGGGTAGCGGATTCACTCTGGCGTGCGCCGACTTAACACCACGTAAGGCCGTCAGGTCCGGCGGAAAGGCCGTCGCGGGCTTGTGAAAAATTTATGACAAAAAAATGGGAAGGCCGTGGCGATTTGGTGTAAACTGCACCTTGGAGGAGCGCGTGGCAAACGTGGCAAAAGAAACCCGAAAAGGGGGAGGTGAGGCTTTGGACCGATCGTGTGTCCAACCGGGAGGACGAACGGCGTCGGAGACGGATCGGTCAACGAATGAGCCAGCCGGGTGGGGCCGTGGGGCTTCGCACGATGGCAAGGAACGGGCCAAAAACAATGGCTCGGCGATGCCAAAAAAGAACAATTCATATAGGCAGAACAATAGTTTAGCGCGAGACGGCAGGAAGAGCCGGCCGGCTTTCGGCGCCTTGGATCTGGGCACCAACAACTGCCGTCTGCTGATCGCCCGGCCCAGTCGGGGCGGCTTTCGGGTGGTGGATGCCTATTCCCGCATCGTGCGCTTGGGCGAGGGGCTGTCCAGCAGCGGGGCCCTGTCCGATGCCGCGGTGGCCCGCACCATCAAGGCCTTGCGGGCCTGTTCCGACAAGCTGCGGCGGCATGGGGTCAAGAACCTGCGCGCCGTGGCCACGGAAGCCTGCCGCCGGGCGGAGAATCACCACGAGCTATTGGCCCGGGCCCGGCAGGAAGCGGGCATCGAGATCGAGGTGATCTCCAACTGGGAGGAAGTCTGCCTGGCGGCCGATAGCTGCGCCTCCCTCTTGGACCCGCGCCGCCGGGACGCGCTGATCATCGATATCGGCGGCGGCAGCACGGAGATATCCTGGCTCAGCATCGACCAAGGGGGCGAGCACGGGGTGGCTTCGCCCTGCTTTACCGTGCGCGAGTGGTGCTCCTTGCCCTTCGGGGTGGTGACCCTGGCCGAGCGTTACGGCGGGCGCGACGTATCCCGGGACCGCTATGAGGAAATGGTCCGGGACGTGGAAGGGGCGGCCCGGCCTTTCGAGGACGACCATCGATTGGGATCGCGGGCCTCGGAAGGGGACATTCAGATCATCGGCACCTCGGGCACGGTCACCACCTTGGCGGGCGTGCACAAGAGGTTACGCCGCTATGACCGCTCTCAGGTGGATGGCAGTTATCTGGACCAAGCCACGGTGGCGGCGATTTGTCGTTCCATCGTGGCCATGGACTACAAGGCGCGCCAGCGGCACGGCTGTATCGGCCGGGACCGGGCCGATTTGGTGGTGGCGGGCTGTGCCATCCTGGAAGGCCTCTACCGCCTTTGGCCGGCGCCGGGCCTGCACGTGGCCGATCGCGGGCTGCGCGAGGGCATTTTGATGACCTTGATGCGCGAACACCGGGAGTCGGGTGGCGACGCCAAGGGAGAGGCCCCGGGCTCTTACACCCGGCAGGTGAGGGTACAGCGGTGAGTCGCGGGGTTTGCCCGTGAGCCAAGGAGGGCGCCGCCGAGGAGGCGGCAGCGGCCGCAATGCCGGTAAGTCCCGTGGTGGCGCAACGCCTCGCGGTGGCTTGAA
>JANQKX010000251.1 GCA_028280915.1 Kiloniellaceae bacterium | reverse complement strand
CGAGGTCGAGCCCTTGGCCGAGGCCGGCCTGGTCGCCTTCGCCTTCACCGCCTATATGCCCTCCGTGGCCCCGATGGGGGCCAAGAAGCCCTTCTTCGGCACCAATCCCATGGCCTTCGGCTGGCCGCGGGCCGATGCCTCGGCACCGCTGGTCTTCGACCAGGCCTCCGCCGCCATGGCGAAGGGCGAGGTGATGATCGCCGCCCGGGACGGTCACGAGCTGCCCCCCGGCGTGGGGCTCGGCCCCGACGGTCAGCCCACCACCGATCCCAACGAGGTGCTCAAGGGGGTGATGCTGCCCTTCGGCGGCTACAAGGGTTCGGCCATCGCCATGATGGTGGAATTGCTCGCCGCCGGCTTGCTGGGCGAGCGCTTTAGTTTCGAGGCGGCCCAGTTCGACAACAAGGACGGCGGCCCGCCCCGGGGCGGCGAGTTCATCCTGGCCATGGACCCGGCCCGCTTCGGCGATCCGGGCTGGCTGGATCACGGCGAGGCGTTTTTTGCCAAGATGCTGGAAATCGACGGGGTGCGCCTGCCGGGCAGCCGGCGCCACGCCAACCGGGAGCGGACGCCCTCCTCGGGCATCAGCGTTCCCGGGGCGCTTCACGGCAAGATCAAGGAGCTCACCGGCGCTTAGGAACCGCTGTCCTTAAATCCCTAGATCCCCAAATCCCTAGATCCCTAGATCTTGCCGCACCTCGTACGCTTTGTCCCAGCCGGGGTAGTCGGCGATGATCGCCTTCACGTCCGGGCGCTCCAGGAAGGTAAAGCGACCCCCGTCCCACAGGACCTCGCCGTTATAGGTGATGGTGGGGTCGATCACCGTCCAGGCGATCTCCCCGGGGGCGTAGTCGCCGCAGGTATGGAAGTGCACGTGGCGCGGGCTAGCGTAGGCCACGCTGCCCCAGCGGCTGGGGTGATCGGCGGCCGGGCGGTTGTAATAGGTCTTGGGGTGGATGCCCGCGTGCCAGGAATGCACGATGGCGGGGTCCAGGTTCAAATCCCGGGACACCATGTCATAGTAGCCTTGGATGGCCCGCACCGCTTCCGGCGGCCCGTCGAAGCCGGTGATGCGGCCCTCGGCCACATTGGCGAACACCGTGCCCTCGAAGCGCACCAGGTCGGGATCGTGCAGGTGGGTATCGGTTGAGGTGATCCAGCGGGAAAGCGCCACCCGCCCGTTCATGCTGCCGCCCGCCAGGGGCCGGGTGATGGTCACGGGAAACAGCCGCAAGGAAAAGTCCTGCTTGGAAGACTTTTCTTCGGAGGGCGGCTTGGCGGCCTCGTGGCCGGAGACATCGGTGCCCAGGGGACAGGTCACCCGCCAGTCCACGCCGCCGTCCATGATCTCGTGCAGTTTCTGGCGCAATCGCAGCATCAGCTCGTGGGGCAGGCCGGCGAAGTCAGAGGCCAGAGCGTCCCGGTCCAGCACATAGGTCATGGTCTTGGTGCCCGCGCCGGGCAGGGCGTCGAAACGCAGCTGGTCGCCGATGCGGCTGAAAAAGACCGTGTGATCGGCCCGCTCCATGGCCCCGGTGATCACCTCGGGGAAATCCTCCGGCCCCTTGACCCGGGGCGTTTTCAGATAAAACACCTGGGCGCCCATGCCCTCGGCCTGGGCGCCCACGCATTCGGCGACCTGGGGGTCGAAGTGGTCCAGGGCCGCGTCCTCGCAAATCAGCAAGACCTTCTCGCCCGCCGACAGGCCCATACACTGTTCCAAGAGGTTCCGGCACCCCAGGGCCACGCGGGCGTCAAGAGCGTCGGGGGAGGGGGCGGCGGTTGGGCTGCTGGACATGTCTTTACCTCACGATCAGGGGCTTCACGTCTCGATGTGGAATTTCCCTAGGTTATCTGGCTTGGCGCCGCGCCACCCATCACGAGCAGCGCGGCACCAAGCCAAGTTATTTTCGCCGGGGAAGCGGCGCAACACCTATTTCCGAGGTTGAAACTCAAGTTTTGAGGTTCCGTCCTCGGGCCCGGTGGGAAACCCACCACAAGGGTGCTAGGCTGGATGCCGCGCCAGAATTGAACTTTAGGATGACCGGTCATGACCGTGCGGCATTTGGATCCCGTGACCCTGCGCCGGTGGCTGCTGGACGGCGGCGAAATCGCGCTCTTGGATTTGCGCGGCCCGGCGGCCTTTCAGGCCGGTCACCTGCTGCTGGCGGTCAATCTGCCCCTGGAGGACCTGGAGCGGGAATCTATTGCCCGCTTGGTGCCTCGGCCGGCCACCCGGATCGTGCTCTGCGACGACGACGGCGGCCAGGCGGAGGCGGGGGCGGCCCGCTTGAGCGGCTGGGGCTATGGGGATTTGGCGCTGCTCGACGGCGGTATCGCGGCCTGGGAGGACCTGGATTTCCAGCTCTTCCAAGGCACCTACACGGTCAATAACGCCTTTGCCTTTTTCCTCGAGCGCAGCTTCGCCACGCCGAGCCTCACCGCCGACCAACTCGCCGAAAAACTGGCCCGGGGCGAGGCACCCCTGATCGTGGATAGCCGGCCGGCGCCGGAGTTTTTCGCCGGAAGTATCCCGGGGGCGGTCAATCTGCCCCTGGCGGAGTTGGTTTATCGTCTGCCCGATCTGCTTCCCAGCCCCGCCACCCCGGTGGTGGTCAACTGCGGCGGCAAGGCCCGCGCCGTCCTGGGCGGCCAGGCCCTGCGCAACGCGGGTGTGCCCAATCCGGTCAGCGCCCTGGAACACGGCACCATGGGCTGGGATCTGATCGGCCAGGATCTGGCCCGGGGTGCCCGGTCGCCGCTGCAAGCGCCGTCTCCCCAGGCGCTGGCCTGGTCCAAAAGCGTGGGCCAAGCCTCGGCCGAACAATTCGCGGTGCCGAGCATCGGCCTCGATACCCTGCGAGCATGGCAAGACGATCCGGCGCGCAGCCTCTATCTCATCGACGTGCGCAGCCGGGCCGAGTTCCATGCGGGCCACCTGCTGGGTGCCCGCTGGGTGTCGGGGGGCGAACTGGTGGGCCTTACCGAGGATCACATGGCGACCCGCAACGCCCGGGTCTGCCTGGTGGACGACAACGGCGCCCGGGCCAGCCTGACGGCCCTCTTCCTGCGGCAGATGGGCTGGCGGGACGCGGTGGTCTTGGCCGGCGGTCTAGAGGGCCAGGATCTAGAGGCCAGTGACCTACCCGAAGCCGACCTGCCGGCGGATGCAACTCCGCCAAGCGCGCCGCCGCCCAGCGCGCGGGCCAAACGCATCGCCGGCTACGAACAAACCATCGCCCAGCGCCGCCGGCTCTACGATCAGGTCCTGCGCGACGGCACCCTATCCTTTCGGCCCCAGTAGGGACCCAAGCAGGCACCCAAGTCCTCCGGTCCGTCCCGTTTCGGGCGGTTTTAAAGGCCCCAGACCGTCGCGACGAGGCCGGTCAGCACCAGCGCTGCCAAGGCGCCGACCGCGACCCGGCCGCTATTCTGCGATCCGGCGGATTTTTCTCTTTTGCGGCGTTGGGCCGGGCCCGGGCCGCGGCTCATGGCGCTGACGGCGATCACGTGGGGATTGGCGGCGTTCAGGTGCCGAAGCGGGTCGGAATGGGGTCTGGGCATGACGGATCTCCTGGGTTTGAGGGTCAGGTTCGGGGCCGCTTTGCCCCCAATCGCTGAGGCCCAAATTGACGGATCACCGTAACGGCACCGCTTTTTTGCCGTGAATCCGGTGTGAAAAATGTGGAAAATGGTTTTTTGGGACGGTTGGAGCGCTTGATGTATCGGTTGCGCCTCATGGGTGGATTTTTACTGGCAGGGCCGTCGGGGGCGGCAATCCCGCTTTCAGGCAAAAAAAACCAAGCCCTGCTGGCGATTTTGGCGCTGGCGGCCGGCCGGCTCGTGTCCCGCAGCGCGCTGATCGGCATCTTGTGGGCGGACCGGGGCGAAGAGCAGGCCCGGTCCAGTTTACGTCAGGCTTTCAGTGCCTTGCGCCGGGTTTTTAATGATGTAGGCGAATTGCCCCTTGTGATCGAGGAAGAATCGGCGGCTATCAACCCGGCCCGGCTTGCCACCGACATTGCCGAGCTGAGTGCAGGACAGGCCGTCCGTTGGGGCGAGTTTCTCGACGGACTCAGCCTGGGCGACCGGGCGTTTCAGGATTGGCTTCTGGTGGAACGCCAGGCCTTGCGCCGGGACTACGTGGACCGCCTATCCACCCTGCTTTCCCAAGCGGATCAGGGCCGCGACCCGCGGCGAAGCTTGGCGTTGGCCCAAGACATACTTAAGGCCGACCCCCTCTATGAACCCGCTCATCGCGCCATCATGTCGGCTTTTGCCGCGTTGGGAGACCGGGCCAAGGCGCTGCGGCAATTCCAGATATGCAAGGACGCGCTGGCCAAGGATCTGGGCGTTGCCCCCGAAGGCCGCACCCTGGCGCTTTACGACGAAATTGCCGGCGGTTCTGTCGCCCCGGCAGAGGCAGCAGCGCCCGCTATGCCCCCCGACGCAGCGGTCGACAGCAGCAAACCCAGCATCGCGGTCCTGCCTTTTGCCAATATGTCCGGTGACCCGGGGCAGGACTTTTTTTGCGACGGGATTTGCGAAAGCCTTACCACTGGCTTGGCCCGCTTCAGCGATCTGGAGGTGACGGCGCGCCATTCCGCCTTCGTCTACAAGGGCAAATCCCTGCCCGTGCAGGAGGTGAGCCGTGCCCTGGGCGTCCGCTACATTTTGGAGGGCAGCGTTCAGCGGTCCGGTGATCAGGTGCGCATAACCGCCCAGCTGATCGACGGGGCCAGCGGCACCAATTTGTGGGCCGACCGTTATGACCGGCGTCTGGACGACATCTTTGCCGTCCAGGACGAGGTGACGGAGACCATCGTGGCCACTTTGGCGACCACCTACGGCGGCCGCCTGCGCAAGGCTTGGCAAAAGCAGCGGGCTCAGACTTCGACCGGGACTCGGCAACTGAGCGTTTTTGATCTCTTCATGCGTGCTCTGGATGCCCTGGACCAGTTCGACGCGGAGGGCAACCAAAGGGGCCGGGAGCTGCTGCAGCAGGCCGTGGACCTCGATCCCAACTACGCCAAGGCCCACGGTAAGTTGGCCTGGACCTATTTGTTGGAAGCCATCGAGGGCTGGGGTGACGACTATGAGGGCTCCATGGCAAAGGCCCGCGCCGCGTCCCTCAAATCCCTCGCCTTGGACGACGGGGAGGCCTGGGGCCACTGGACCCTTGGCACCCATCACATGTACTCCGGGCAACACGAATTGGCCTGGACCCATTACCAGCGGGCCATGGCGCTCAATCCCAATGACGCGGATATCCTGATGGATTCCGGCTGGTGCCTGGCCTACGCGGGCCGCGCGGCCGAGGGCATGAAAATGGCCCACAAGGCCTTGCGCCTAAATCCGCATTACCCGGAGTGGTACCTGGAATGTCTGATACAGATTTGTTTCGATGCCCATGACTACGCCCAAGCTATTCGATTCGGCACACGGCTGAAGATCATCGAAACCGCCGTATGCAACATTTACTTGGCAGCGAGCCAAGCGGCCCTTGGCGAGGCGGACAAAGCCACGGGGCACGTTGAAAGGCTCTTGGCCTTGGATCCGGAAGCGAGCTTGAAAAAATGGCTGAGCCCGGCACTGGCGCCCTACCTAAATCCGCAGGACCGCGCCCATTTGGAAAAATATCTTCGGATCGCTGGCTTACGTAATTAGCTGAAAAATTCATTTATGTTAGAATGATAGGGGGAAGAGTGAAGATGAAAAATGAACCGCCGCGCGGCTTTCCGGAAAGCGAATTCGCCGCGCGTTGCGAAAAGGCTCAGCGCCGGATGGCGGCGGAGGGCATGGCGGCGCTTTTGCTCACCACCGAGCCAGAGGTGCGCTACTTCTCCGGCTTTCACAGCCAGTTTTGGGAAAGCCCC
>JANQKX010000247.1 GCA_028280915.1 Kiloniellaceae bacterium | reverse complement strand
GCCCAGGCCACCGACGTGGGGGTGAACAAGGCGACCAAGGGTCTGTTCCAAGGAGCCGACAGCCCGGAAAAAATGCTGGCTCTGGGCGGGGCCCGGGTGAAGCGTCATATCCGCACCATCGGCCTTTATAATACCAAGGCCAAGAACGTGATGGCCCTGTCCCGCCAGCTCATCGACGACTACGGCGGCGAGATCCCGCAAGACAGGGCCGAACTGGAAAAGCTGCCCGGCGTGGGGCGCAAGACCGCCAATGTGGTGCTCAACATTGCGTTTGGTCATCCGACCATTGCCGTGGACACTCACATCTTCCGGGTGTCCAACCGCACGGGCCTGGCGCCGGGCAAGACCCCCCTGGCGGTGGAACTGAAACTGGAGAAGGTGGTGCCCGAGGACCGCAAACTGCACGCCCACCACTGGCTGATTCTGCATGGGCGTTATGTCTGCAAGGCGCGCAAACCCGACTGCGCCGCCTGCGTGGTCGAGGATCTCTGCGGTTTCAAGGCAAAGACCGTGGCGTGAGGCGGCGACTGCGCCCCGGCGCGAAACAGAGCGGAAAGGTTCAAGTGACAAGGTTTGCGCTTTTTCTGTGCTTTTTCGGCGTTTTGGGGATTGGTGCGTTGCCGGATCTGCCAGCGCGGGCCGACGAACGGCCATCCTTGCGGCTGCCGCTGGATTGCGCCTTGGGGGAAGATTGTTGGGTGGCGCGCTATCCCGACCGGGGGGACGGCGAGAGCCGGAGCGATTATACCTGTGGCACCCGCACCCAAGAGGGCCATCGGGGCACGGATATCACTCTGGCCAGCTTGGCCGCCATGGCTGAGGGGGTGGATGTGGTGGCCGTCGCCCCCGGCGAGGTGATCCGCTTGAGGGACGGGGAGCCGGAAGGGGGTGTGGGTACCCAGCGGCGTGTGCCGGCGTCAGGCCGGGAATGCGGTAATGGTTTGCTGATCGATCACGGCGGTGGCTGGCAAAGTCAATACTGCCATTTACGTAAGGGAACGCTCATGGTTGCGGTTGGCGACCAAGTGCAGGCCGGCGACCCCCTGGGCCAAGTGGGCCTGTCGGGGGAGACGCAGTTTCCCCACGTCCATTTGAATCTCTTCCGAGATGGCGCGGCCATCGATCCCTTTGACGGTCAGCCCGTGACCCAGGTGTGCGGCGAGGGCGGAGCGTCTCTGTGGGAAGATGCTTCCGTCGGCTATGAGCCCCTGGCCTTGCTGAGCGCGGAACTCGGGGGCTCCGTGCCCGATCAGGACCAGGTTTGGCTCGGCGGGGCCGATCAAGGCCTATCCGTGAACGCGCAGGCCATGGTCCTGACCGGCAAGGCCCTTGGCGCCCGGGCGGGGGACCGCTGGCGCTTCCAGATTTGGGCACCCGATGGCGCGGTTTTTTATGACGGCACCAGCGAGATCGATAAGGACCAGCAGTTTGTTTTCCGCTATGGCGGCCGTAAGGCGCCCGATGGGGGGCTCGTTCCCGGCCAGTGGCGCGGGACCATCACCGTCACGCGAAATGGCGCCGAGGATCCGCCGCGAGAGTGGCGCCAGGACACGGAAATGACGGTGGTCGATGAACGGTAATGTACAGATTAGCTGCTGGCGGCCTCCAGCTGGGCCCGCAGGATCTGGTTCAGGCAGGGTTGGGCGGGCACCTTCCGGGCCTCGCCGTCCCGGGCTTCCAGATAGGTGACCTGGGGCCCGCCGTCCCGTTCATACAAAAACAGATCGAACACACAGTCGTCGGTGCGGTACTGCCAGATTTCCGCCGGGGCCTCGCGGCGCACCAGCTCGGGCATGCCCAAGCGGGCGGTTAGGGCATCCGGCCCCAGGCCGATCAACTTTTCCGGATCGTCATCCAGGTCCGGAAGAGTCTCGGGCAGCCGGGCGGTATTGGATGTTGCCTCCGGGGGTGTCGGTTCCGCGGCCGTGGTTTCAGCGGGGGCTTGCCCCCTCGGATCGGTGGCACAGGCCGCCAATAAAAGAAACACCGCCAGGGGAGCTGACCGCCCGGCCCGGCCCGACCATCGCAGGATCACAAGCGGACCCTTAAGCGCTGGTGGACGCGCTCACGGGCTCCGGTGCCAGGGGCAAATCCGGGGCCGGGGTCTTTTTCGTTTTCGGTGCATCCGCCTCGGCTGTTTCGGAACCGACAGTTTCAGACTCGGCTATTTCTTGAGTGGGTGCTTCGGGCGCCGGGGATTCTGGAGCGGATGATTCTGGAGCGGGTGCTTCGGGTTCTACCTCGGCAACCGCCTCTTCCGGCATCGGCTGCTCGGCCTCTGGTACCGTGGCTGTCTCCGTCGCCGCGCCGAAACGGGCTTCGATGGCGGCCGGATCATAGAGGTCCATGGCACCCTTGATGCGGCCGCCCCGTTCAATCTGCAGTTCGCCGTAATAGATGTCGCCCAAGATCCGGCCGGTGGTCCGCAGCAACAAAATGCCGGAGACATAAAGGTCCCCTTCGAAATTGCCGGAGATATCGGCGCTTTCGACCATGGCGGTGCCTTTGAAATGGCCGCTTTCAGCGATTTCCAGGGCGCCGCTGTCGCTGAGCTGGGCTTCCACCCGGCCTTCCACGAGCAACTGCTCGCAGCTTTGAATTTCGCCGGAAAGCACGATTTCCTTGCCGACCACCAATTGACGGGTGGTTTGCGCCGGCGTAGCCGGGGCGGGCGCTTCTTCGGCAGGGGGCGGGTTGGCACTGCCCACGCCCCGCCGGGATTGGGGATGCATGATGCCGCTGCCGGTGCTGCGGCGGCCGGGCAGAGGCGGCGGCCCCAGGGGCGATTCAATACCAATGCCGGGCCGGGCCCCCGCGGCGGGCGGTGTGGTGTCCGCGCCGGAGGGCGCCGCCGCTTGGCCGGGCGAAGGGGGTGGAGAGGAAGCTGCCGGCGCCGCCAGATCGTCGGAAGATTTTCCGGTGGTATCTTTGGAGCGTTTTTTTCCGAACAGGTTACTCATATGCCTCTCCCAGGACGTTGGCCGGCTCCGTGGAGCCGGCGTGGGTTTCAATTTTTGACCGCCCCAGTGCCTTCCGGCTTGGCTTTACATAGCGGTCCCTAACGCATCCTTACCTGCCTGGGGCTGGATCATGCCTTGTTGCCCCGGTCAGCCGCTGCGGGGATCACGACAGATCCTGCTGGGCCGGCAGACGTTGAAAAACATGTAACATAAAAGCCGTCGCAATGATCGGGGTAAATAGGTTGATCAGGGGCAAAGTCAGCAAAAAAGCGATGATCATGCCGGCGACCAGCAGCTTGCCCCGGTGGGTCCGCCGCAGCGCATTGGATTGGGTGAGCTCGACGCGGCGCACCGCCACCAGCTCGAAATATTCACGGCCCAAAAGATAACCGTTGAGCAGGTAGAAAACCAACAGATTTAAGGGCGGAATGAATAGCAGGGCGATGTAAAAGGGCAGGGCCACCAGGTTCAAGGCAAGGGTGATACCGGCAAACACCAGACCGCCGCCGATGATCTCGCCCCAGGGCTGGCCGCGGGCGGCGGGCAAACCGGGGTAATGGCGCTGCTCCACCGCCGCGGCGATATCGTCCAAGAGGAACGACATGGTCAGCAGCATGACGGCGGGAAACAGGAAAAAGCTGGCGACCAGAACGGCGGCCAGCCCGCCGGCGCTGAACAGCCATAAAAGGGCCGAGGTCAACCACCCGGAGGTATCGGAATTCTGCAGCCAGTCATGCAGCACCGCCCCGAGCCAATCCAGAGCGAACCAGCAAGCGATCCAGAGCACGATGAAGGTGACCACGGATGCCAGAAACGAGCGCAGGAAGACACTGCGAAAGGCCGGATCCAGGGACTGCCGAACGGCGAGCAAAAGGGCGTTAAACATGGGTGCTATGTAACGCCCCTCCCGGTTTCGAACAAGGTGCCTTGGGGGCACGGCGCGATTTTTTCGCCGGGACCGGCCGGCTTGGGTCGGGATTGGGCCGGGCTTGGGCCAAGCTGGGTAAGCAAAAGCTTGTCTTGCCGTTGCCATCAAGTCCCGTTAGAAAGCGCCGGAGCGGCCAGGCCGACACCTTCTGATTCGAACTGATTCGAGGGGCCGCCTGATTTGAAAGGCCGCAGCAAAGGGACTGAAGCAAAACCGATGGATTCTTCTAAAATCGACGTGCTGGGCATTGGCAATGCCATCGTGGACGTGATCAGCGCCGCCGAGGACGGCTTCGTGGACGCCCAGGGCATGAACAAAGGGACCATGTCGCTGATCGACGGCGCGGTGGCCGAGCGGATTTACGGCGCCATGGGACCGGGCCGGGAAATGTCCGGCGGCTCGGCGGCCAATACCATGGCGGGCATTGCCTCCCTGGGCGGCAGCGGCGCCTTCACCGGCAAGGTGCGCAACGACCAACTGGGCGGCATCTTCGCCCATGACATCCGCGCCGCCGGGGTGCGCTTTGAAAGCCGGCCGGCGACAGACGGCCCGGCCACGGCCCGCTGTCTGGTTTTGGTCACGCCCGATGCCCAGCGCACCATGGCGACCTTCTTGGGCGCGGCGGTGAACCTGGGACCGGACGATCTGGACCCGGCTTTGATCGGTACCGCCCAGGTGACTTATCTGGAAGGCTATCTGTGGGACGCGGCAGCGGCCAAGGAAGCCTTTTTGAAGGCGGCGGAATTGGCGCATGCCGCGGGCCGCAAGGTGGCGCTGACCTTGTCCGACCCCTTCTGTGTGGACCGCCACCGGGACTCCTTCCTGGAATTGGTGCGCGATCACGTGGATCTGCTGTTCGCCAACGAGGATGAAATCATCTCCCTTTATCAAGCGGAAGACTTCGAGGCCGCCCGGGCCGCCGTGGAGGGTCATTGCGAGGTGGCCATCCTCACCCGTAGCGAAAAGGGCTCGGTGATCCTGGCCAACGGCGCCCGCCACGAGGTGTCCTGCGTCCCGGTGCCGCAGGTCGTTGACACCACGGGGGCCGGCGATTTATACGCGGCGGGTTTCTTGTATGGATACACCCAAGGCCTGCCCCTGCCCGACTGCGGCCGGATCGGCGCCATCGCGGCGGCGGAGATCATCTCCCACCTGGGGGCCCGGCCGGAAAAGAAACTAAGTACCCTTCTGACTTAACGACACAACTGTCCCAGCGACACATCTGTCCAAAGAGACAAACTGTCCGAGCGGACAAAGATCAAGGTGGTTTACCCGTGAGTTCATCCAACAGCTCGCTGCGCAACATCGCGATCATCGCCCACGTCGACCACGGCAAGACCACCCTGGTGGATCAGCTGTTCAAGCAGTCGGGCGAATACCGCAGCAATCAACAGATCGTCGAGCGGGCCATGGACTCCAACGATTTGGAGCGGGAGCGGGGCATCACCATCCTGGCCAAGTGTACCTCGGTGGACTGGCGCGGCGTGCGCATCAACATCGTGGATACGCCCGGCCACGCGGACTTCGGCGGCGAGGTGGAGCGGATCCTTTCCATGGTGGATGGCGTTCTCTTGCTGGTGGACGCGGCCGAGGGCCCCATGCCCCAGACCAAGTTCGT
>JANQKX010000221.1 GCA_028280915.1 Kiloniellaceae bacterium | reverse complement strand
GGGACGGCGCCTTGATGATCATGGGACCCAGGTCCCGAGAGCTGATGGCGGTCCTCACGGATAGGGATCTGAGCGCGGAGGCCCTGCCTTGGATGTCGGTCGCCGAGTTCACGGTCGCCGGCTGCGACGTTACCGCCATGCGGGTCTCCTACGTGGGTGAATTGGGCTGGGAGCTGCACTTGAACGCCGCGGACCTGCCCCGGGTCTACGCGGCTTGTTGCGAGGTGGGCGACCCGCTAGGGCTGGTGGACTTCGGCTCCTACGCGCTGAACGCCATGCGCATAGAAAAGGGCTATCACGGCTGGGGCGCGGATTTCGGCTGCGAGTATACGCTCTTCGAGGCGGGCCTTCAGGGCTTTGCGAAAACGGCCAAGGAGGCCTTCATGGGCCGGGAGGCGGTACTGGCCCAAAAGGGGCAAGCCCCCGCTTGGCGTTTCGCCGGAATGATCCTTGAGGAAGCTGCCGCCGATCCCCTGCCCGGCGATCCCATCTCTTATGAAGGAGAACTGGTGGGCTACGTCACCTCGGCCAGCGAGGCCTTTCGCTTGGGCGGGCGGGTCGCGTTGGGCTATCTGCGGGGGGAAGCGGCCGCACCAGGTCGGGAATTGGAGATCACTGTCTTCGGAAAACCGGTGAAGGCCGTTGTGTCCCCCGTGCCATTTTACGACCCGCGGAACCTACGCCTTAAGGCATGAAAGAGAAGCGGGGCAAAAACCATGAGCACACACGGAGATATCAGCTTTTCGACCACCGAGCTATTTGACAAGGCCCGCTACCCCATTGATCGGCGGGAGAGCGCCGCTTACGGGGATCTGGTCTCTAGAACCCGCGCGGCCATCGGGCGGCAAAACTGCGCCCGGTTGAGCGACTTTCTGCGCCCGGAGGCCCTGGCCGCCATCAAGGAAGAAGCGGTGTTTCATCGGCCCCACGCGGTGTTCCACAAGGCCAATCTGAACCCCTATTTTACCGAACCGCCGGCCGGCACGCCCGCCGACCATCCCCTGATGTGGTTTGCCCCCCGTCAGCACGGCATGATCCGGGGCGACCGCTTTGCCCGGAACGGCATCACCTGGACCTTGTTTCAAAACCCGGACCTCTGCGCTTTTGTCGCCGACTGCCTGGGCTTCGACCGGCTTTACCCCTACCCGGACCCTTTCGGCTGTGTAAACGTGAACGTGCAGCCCCATGGCCGGGAATTTTCCTGGCACTTCGATACCAACGACTTCACGGTCTCCATCGGCCTGCATCAATGCGACGAGGGGGGCGTTTTTGAATATGTCCCCGATATCAGGACCGAGGGGGACGAAAACTATGACGCGGTCAAGGCGGTGCTGGACGGGGGACGCGATCATGTGCGCAGCCTGGTCCTGCGGCCGGGTGATTTGCAGCTGTTCCGCGGCGGCTATACCCTGCACCGGGTGACCGCGCCGGAGGATCAGGAACGCCTTTGCCTACTGCTAAGCTATGTGGCGGACCCCTCCCATGTGAGTACGCCCGAGGAAGCCGAGCATATGTGGGGGGAAGCCCATCCCCTGCACCACGCCCGGGCCGCGGAGCTTGCCGCTCAAAAACAATAACACCCGGGCCGGCTAGCCGTCGTTGGCCGGCCGGATGGTCCGATAAATCGCGGAAAAATCCAGCGCGCCGGCCTCCTCCTCCACGGAAAAATCGGTGAAGCGGCGGGCGGCCTCGGCGCCGAAGGGGGTTTCCTGGCCCAAGGCTTGGGCAGCCGCTTGGGCAAGCCTCAGATCCTTGGCCATGAGCCGGGCCGCAAAGCCCGGCGCATAGCCGTTGGACGAGGGCGCGGCCGGGGTGAGGTTCGGCACGGGACAGCGGTTTTCCAGGATCCAGCTTTGCGCGGCGGCCCCCTTGCAGAGATCAAAAAACTTTTGCGGATCCAGACCCGAGGCCTCGGCCAGGGCAAAGGCCTCGCAGACGCCAAGGGCCGTGATGCCGCAGATCATGTTGTGGCAGGCCTTGGCCGCCTGACCGCTGCTGGCCGGGCCGAAATGGAGGATTTTCCCGCCCATGGCAACCAGCAGGGGCCGCACCGCCGCCAGGTCCTCTGGCCGGCCCCCGGTCATGAAGCTGAGCGCACCGGCCCGCGCACCCTCCGCGCCGCCGGAGACAGGGGCGTCCACAAATCCATGGCCGTGCTCGGCCGCCGTGACCGCCAATTGGCGGGTGGTGGTCACGTCGATGGTGGAGCTGTCGATGAAGATGCGGCGCGGTGACGAGCCCAGGCCGTGGATTGCCCCGTGCACCTGGCGTACGTGATCCCCTTCCGGCAGCATGGTGATGACCACCTCGGCACCACTGGCCGCCTCCGCCAAGGTGGTCCGGCGATGCGGCAGTCCGTCGCCCGCTTGGTCCGAGACATCCCAACTGGCGACAGCAAAGCCCTGTTCCGACAAGCATTGGGCCATGGGCAGCCCCATGGTGCCAAGTCCCACAAAACAAATACCCCTGTTGTTCGTCACCATTTCCGAAATCCATCCGTTTGTTGAGACCAGGCCGCCAAGATTTCGGCGACGGATTGTGTCACTTCATCACTTTCCCCCTCCTCGGCCCGCAAGGTGGCGAACCAACTCACGGGCACTCCTTCCGGCCCCACGCGGGCACCAACAATCCGGCCGTTGTCGATGGCGCCCTGAACCGCCCAGCCCGCCAGGACGGAGGTGCCCAGACCAGCGGCCACCAGCTCCACGATGGCCTCGGGCAGTTCCACGGTCTCGGTCCAGTTGGGGAAGGTGTTGTTGGGCCGGAACAGGCGGGCATACTCCCGATCCGGCTCGGGAATGCGGGTATAGGTGATGAAATCCTCCCCGACGATATCCTGGCCTTCGATATGATCCCGCCCGGCAAGGGCATGATCCGGCGCCATGATGAATTTCAGTTCGTCATCAAAAAGGTGGATCGAGGTCAGGCGGGCGCCGCCCTGCCGTCCGGATTGGATCACCAGGTCCACCGTGTGATCGGCCAAGCTTTCCATGGGGCTGCGCGAGGCACCGGCCACCACCTGCAGCCCCACGTCGGGGAGTCGGGCCCGTAGATGCAAAAGGAAGGGCGGCAGCCAGTGATAGACGCTATAGGCCTCCACGGTCAAACGCACCACGTGGCGCACGCCGTGGGTCATGCGTTCCGCGTCCCGTTCGGCGCGCAGCAGCTCCGCAATCACCCGCTCGGCCACCTGGGCCAGGTACTCCGCCGCCGCCGTCATCCTGAGCCGCTTGTGGGAACGGCTGAACAAGGGCACGCCCAGACGCCGCTCCGCCTCGCGGATGCGATGGGACAGGGCCGAGGGGGTAATGCCCAGCTGTTCGGCCGCATCGGTCACCCGGGGTGTCTTCGCCAGGGTCGCGATCATCTGATAGTGGCGCAGGTCCAAGTGGGGGAAGTTCATAGCTTTTGATGAATGAAATTCACAAAGATTGGCAAATTTGGAGATTGAGATTCATGTCACAAACAAGGAAAGTCAAGGGCTAGGATTCACGGCAGAGGGAAGGGCCCTTACTATGGACGGCTCGCCGGCGACAAAATCAGCGCTTCACCGCTATGACCGGGATCACCACATCCACGGCCAGACCAACCTGCGCCAGCAGGGTGAGGAAGGCCCGGCGGTGATGGTCACCCATGGGGAGGGGGTGCGCTTCACCACCGATGACGGCCGGCAGTTCATCGATGGCTTTTCCGGCTTGGGCTGCGTCTCCTTGGGCTATCACAATGACCGGCTGGCGGCCGCGGCCAAGCGGCAAATGGACGAGCTGCCCTTTGCGCCGACCTTTTA
>JANQKX010000195.1 GCA_028280915.1 Kiloniellaceae bacterium | reverse complement strand
GCCCTGGGCGAACCCATCGACGGCAAGGGGCCTCTGCCCAACGGTCCCCTGGGCTTTCCCTTGCACGGGACGCCGCCGCCGGCCCACAGCCGGCGCCGGGTGGGCGGCAAGACGGATCTGGGCGTGCGCGCCATGAACAGTTTTTTGACCTGCTGCAAGGGTCAGCGCATGGGCATCTTCGCCGGCTCCGGCGTGGGCAAGTCCGTCCTGCTGTCCATGCTGGCCCGCTATGCCCATTCGGACGTGAACGTGATCGGCCTGATCGGCGAGCGCGGCCGGGAGGTGCAGGAATGGCTCGAGGATGATTTGGGCGCCGAGGGCCTGGCCCGTTCCGTTGTGGTGGTCGCCACCTCCGACGAGCCGCCCTTGATGCGCCGTCAGGCCGCCCATCTGACCTTGGCCCTGGCGGAATTCTTCCGCGACGAAGGGGACGAGGTCCTTTGCCTTATGGATTCCGTCACCCGTTTTGCCATGGCCATGCGGGAAATCGGCCTGGCCGCCGGGGAACCGCCGGCCAGCAAGGGCTATCCTCCGTCCGTCTTCGGCGAACTGCCGCGGCTTTTGGAGCGGGCCGGACCCGGTCTGAATGCCGGCGGCCGCAACGGGGGCGCGGGTCAGGGCGCCATCACCGGCCTTTTCACCGTGCTGGTGGAAGGCGACGATCACAACGAACCCATTTCAGACGCGGTGCGGGGCATTCTGGACGGCCATATCGTCCTGGAGCGGGCCATCGCCGAGCGCCACCGCTTTCCCGCGATCAACGTCTTGCGGTCCATTTCCCGGACCCTGCCGGCCTGCAACAACGACTGGGAGAACGCCCTGATCGGCCGGGCCCGCACCTTGCTCTCCACCTACGAGAACATGGCCGAATTGATCCGCATCGGCGCTTACAAGGCCGGCAGCGATGCCCAGGTGGATGAAGCCATTCACTACTATCCCCGCCTGGAGGCCTTCCTCGCCCAGGACAAGCACGAGCCCTGCGACTTGGAAAGCGGCTACCGGGAACTGGCGGCGGCCCTGGATGTGGAATGGCCCAACGGGGCTGAGGCAGAAACCGGCGCGGAAGCCCATGCTGCGGCGGAGGCAACAACAATAAGAAAGGGGAGGAGCCAAGCTAGCTCATGAGCTCTTTGAAGAATCTGGTGCGCCTGCACCAATGGACCTTGGATGAAAAACGGCAAACCTTGGTGGAACTGGAGACCTTGCATGACAAGCTCACCACCGATCTGAGCGGCCTCAGCGCCCAGATGGATCACGAGCGCGCCGTGGCCGAGAAGTCAGAACAGGGCATGGCCGCCTATCCCGCCTTTGTCGCCGTGGTCCTGGAACGGCGGCGCAAGTTGGCGGAGACCATCGAAAAGGTGGAGGCCTCCATCGACGCGGCCCGCGACGAAGTGTCCCTGGCTTATCAGGAACTCAAAAAATACGAGCTGGCCCAGGCCAACGAGGAAAAGCGCGAGAAAAAGCGCCAAGAACGCCTGGAGCAAATCCTGCAGGACGAGCAAGGCGCCGAAAGCCACCGCCGCCGGGCGAACCAGTAATCTATCCGTCCTTGGGCCTCCTCCGGGGGCCCATCGCTCAAGCCGAGACCTCTAGGTGTCCGGCCAGCAGTTCATTGAATTCCCCTGCGTGTTCCAAATGGACCAAGTGCCCCGTCTTGGGAAAGGAAACCGGCCGCGCCTGCGGCAGGGTCGCGCTCAGGAAATCGGCGGTCGGTCTGATCAAGGGATGATCCTCGTCGCCGAAAACCAAAAGCGTGGGGACCGGGCAAGCGGCGATCAGATCCTTCTGC
>JANQKX010000190.1 GCA_028280915.1 Kiloniellaceae bacterium | reverse complement strand
TTCCCAAAAGTGATCCCATGGTGGCCAAGCCGGCGCCCTTCAAGAATCCACGCCGGTTGGCGCCGGCCACGCGGCCAAAAAAAGCCAGGTCGGCGGCGGCCGGGTCCTGGCTGAAATACGCGTTGATGCCCACGGGTTTGTTGTCGTCCAATGGCATTTTTCGTCCCCTTTGTTTGTGGTTAAAGTGTGCCTCGTCCCAATGACGTTTGGGGCGGCCGGTTTATTCCGGTTCTTTTTTCGCCTTTGGATCAGGGGGAGTGGAAACAGATGCCAGGGCCGTTGCCCATTGAGCGCTTGCCGCAAAATCCAACCTTCGTGCTGCGCGGCGGTGCCGACCGGCCGGTTCATCAGCGTCAGTGGTATCAGCTGCCCGGGCGCGATGACGGGGTCGCGGAATGTTGGTGCTACACCGATGCTCTTTCTTATGGCGCAGGAGACAGGGTCGAGGTCTTCGCCAGCGCCACCGAGCCCCTGGCGGACCTGGAAGTGCGGGCGGCCGTCGGGCCGGGTCGCTTGATGGCTCGGCAAAAGGGCGTGGCCCTGTCTTGGGCGGATACACCGGAAAACGCCTCGACAGACGGCTGCGGTTGGCCGGCCGTGGCGTGCTTTCAAATCGGCGACGACTGGCCGTCGGGCGCCTATTGGGTGATCCTGCGTCGGCGCGGCGCGGCGGAGGGGCAGGTCGGCGCGCGCCATCTGATCGTGGTGCGCCCGGCCGGCCGGCCGGCGCCGGGCCGTTTGCTGTTGATCACGGCGGATGCCACCTGGTGCGCCTATAACGACTGGGGCGGGTCCAATCACTATGAGGGCATTGTCGACCCCGAGAGTAACCGCTTCGCCCCGAGCCTGAGCAATCAGCGCCCCTGGGCCCGGGGCTTTTTGGCGTTGCCGGGGCAAGCGCCCCGCACCCTGCCGGAGCGGCCGCCGCCCTTGGGCGCGCCGATCGCCTATCCCTTCATGGATTGGGCCTGGCAAGCCGGGTACAGCAAAAAGTACGCCTCCGCCGGCTGGGCCAGCTACGAAAGCCTCTTTGCCCGCTGGGCGGCCGAGGAAGGTTATGCCGTGGACATGGCGACCCAGCAGGACCTGCATTTTCGCCCCCATGTGCTGAGCGGCTATGCCTGCGTGGTCATCGTCGGGCACGACGAATATTGGAGCTGGCAAATGCGCGACGCCGTCGATGACTATGTCGCGGGCGGTGGCCGGGTGGCGCGCTTCGCCGGTAACTTTCTCTGGCAGATCCGCCTGGCGGAGGAGGGGCGCCGGCAAGTGTGCCACAAGTATCTCGCCCATGAAGAGGACCCTCTTCGGGACACTGACGAGCGGCGCTTCCTCACCGGCTGTTGGGAGGATCCGGTCATCGGTCGGCCCGGCCATGGCACCTTCGGGCTGGACGGCAGCTGGGGCCTTTACGCCGGCTGGGGCGGGATGGCGCCCCGCGGGGCCGGCGGTTTTACCCTTTACCGGCCAGATCATTGGGCCCTGGCCGGCAGTGGCCTGGGCTACGGCGATGTCCTCGGCGCCGAGGGCCGGGTGTTCGGCTACGAGGTGGACGGCCTGGACTACCGCATCGAAGGCGGGCTGCCTTTCCCCCAAGCCCAAGGGGACGTGCCGGATAACTTGGAGATCATCGCCCTGGGTTTGGCACGGCTGCGGGAAGGCCCCAGCGAATCTGGCGATGATCCAGGGTTTTGCGGTGACCATGACGCCGAATTCGTCGCCCGCATGCGCCATGGCACTTGTGATCCGGCGGCGCTTGAACAGGTCAACCGGGGCGCGGGCATGGTGGTCGGTTTCACCAAGGGCCGCGGCGCCGTTTTCAATGCCGGCGCCACCGAATGGGTCGCCGGCTTGTTGCGCCGGGACGCCGGGGTGGTACAGGTGACCCGCAACGTGCTGAACCGCTTCTTGGGCGAAACAGTCCCCTAAGACTTTTGACCCACGTAGACGATGTGCTCCGAGCCATGGAGGGCGGCCGGACTGGTGGCCAGGTGGATAAGCTCGGCTAAGCAGGTGCCCCGCAGGGCCGGGTCTAGGTCCCGCAGTTTCGGGTCGCTCTGCGCGGCGAGGCTTTCGGCGCCGAAGGTCTCAAGGTGGGTCATTGAAAAGCCGGCCATGAAATTCCCGATGGCGGCCGGATCGATGAAATAGGCCTCGGTGAAAAAATCATCGGCCTCAGACGAGGGTTGATAGGCGCCCTGGGCCAGGATTTCGCGAAACCGCTCTGCTCGGTGCGGCAATTCTGCCGGCGCGGTTTTGAGGGTGAAATGATAGGGCGCGTAGCGGGAGAGAAAGGCGAAAAACAAGACCGCCCCGGGTCGGGCTACTGCCAAGCATTGCCTAACCACCTGGGCGTGCTCGGCGGCCTCGGTCAAATGATAAAGCGGCCCCAGGCAGAGGACCATGTCATAGCTGTCGGGGACAAGATGCCCCAGATCCCGGGCATCGGCTACTTCTGCGCGGTTGAGGCGGGCCCGGGCGGCGGCGGCCTGCTTTTGGGCCAGGGCGATGTTGCCGGGGGAGAGGTCCAGCAAATCCACCTTGTGGCCTTGCCTGGCCAAGTCGATGGCATAGCGGCCCGGACCCCCGCCCACATCCAGGATGAAGGCGGGTTTGGCCGTCAGGTGCCGGCGGATAAAGTGGCGGGTGATTTCGAACTCGAGCCAGTTGTCGCTCAAGCGCTGCCACTCCCGCGCCGGGTCCTGGTCGTAAAACCGCCGCACCGGGTCCGGGCCGGTCATGAAGCGCCTCGATTTACGGGTCCAAGGGGAAATGGGGGCATGCCAAGGATTCGCTTTGGCGGCCTCTCGGTTCGGTTCACGGGCCGGCCCTCCGGAGTTGAATGGCGAAAGGGGCGTCGGGAAAGCTAACCGGATTCTTCGTGAAGCGCCAGCGCCCGCCGCTTATCGTCCGGTGCCTCTGGTACGCCAATAAATCACAAAAAAACCTCAGTTCGCGGACGCAAAGGGGACTGCGTCGCTGCCATGAGAGCGGCAAAAATTGGACCAAATTAGTAGTCAATTTACTGCAATCAATGTTTGATTTTTTGTATTGACAAGAATTGCCGATTTTCTGCGATGCCAAGGAACCAATCCGGCGTGGCAGTGTTATTGTTCGGCCACTGTGTGGGTGCTCGCAGACGGTGGTTTTATTCAACAATTTACATTTAAGATAGTTATATAAAATATTGAAAATAATTATTTTTCTTTCCCAATATAAATTGACCAAATGGTCTATTTAACCGCTGATTCATCGCCGAGAGTTAGGCTTGCTTATCCATAATCCCGAAAGTGGAAGGCGTGAATCATGTTCGATTTATCACAACTTAAAAAAGCAAAATTTCCGAAGATAAAGACAAGCTGTACGGTCTGCTCGGCCTTGGCGGGTGCATTTCTGCTTTGGCCGGCCAGCGGCCTGGCCGGCGAAGACGCCTTTGCCCGCTTCTTGAGCGCCTACACCGCCAACGGGGGGGACGGCGCGGCCGTGGTGCGCATCGGCCCGGCCCGTGGCCTGACAGCGCCCAGCGATATTCGCTGCCGGCTGAAACTGGACCTGACCGCGGGCGCCGGCACCGCGAGCTGTCGCAAACTGGACCAACCCGTGGACCTGTGGCTGGTGGATAATCAGGACGGTGAAGACAACAGCTTTCTGCCGGAGGAAGGGGACCGGCTGCAGTTTCTCGGCTCCCTCGACCCAAATAGCGCAGGCACACCAGCGCTCGCCATCGACCTGGGCGGCAGCTTTTTCGAGTCCTTCGAGCTGGATCTGGCGGTGGCGACCGAGCCAGGGGTTTCTCCCGTGGACGGCTTTGTCGCCTTGGGAAGCCGGACCGCCTTCGAACGCCGTTTCACCCGCGAGCGCTTGGCTCGGGATGGTTTCGGCACGGCGCCGCAATCGGCGGCCTTTAGGTCCGGTAACAGGAACCGCACGGATCCGCGGGTGCGCGCCGGCCTGGTCAGCGAGGAAGTGCTGGCGGGCGCCGATACCTTTTTCCGGGAGACCTTCGACGGTAACGGGCGGAACTGTGGCACCTGCCATCCGGTCGGCAACAACACGGTGATCGAGGCCGCGTTTGTTTCCCGGCTGCTGGCCCGCCGGCCCAACGATCCCCTTTTCGTTGCCAATCCGGATTTCGCCGGCGCCTTCCCGGTCCCCTTGCTGGAAGTGCCCGAGCTCTTGGAAGGGGCGGGCCTGATCCGGGAGAACATCGACGGCTTCGAGGCCCCGGCGGAAAAGTTCGTCATGCGCTCGGTGCCCCATACCCTTTCCATGGCCACCTCCATTTCCTCGGCCGCGCCGGATGACGGCTCCTCAACTCTGTTCCAAGAGCGCACCGGTTGGTCGGGGGACGGCGCGCCCGTACCGGGCACCCTGCGCATGTTCGTGGTCGGGGCCATCATTCAACACTACCGGCGCTTTTTTGACGACATCAATCCCACGGTCAACGGCCTGGTGAACTTCCGCCTGCCCACGGACGAGGAACTGGATAACGTGGAAGCCTACATGCTGGCCACGGGGCGCACCAACGAGCTGGATTTGGACACCATGTCGTTGGAGGATGAAACGGCCGAGGCGGGGCGGGAGATGTTCCTTACCGGCGGCTGTAACAACTGCCATGACAACGGCGGCGCCAACACGGCCTTCGACGGTCTGAACCGGGTCATCGACACGGGCGTGGAGCGGCTGATCGCCGCGCGGGATATCGTAGATTACCCTTGCGACGGCGGGCACATCGGCCAAGGTCTGGAAACGGAGGACTTCGACAGCGATTGCGGCACGGAAACGGCGGGTCCCGGCGATGGCATCAACGATGCCTTCGGGACCGGCGGTTTCAACATCTCGCCCTTGGTGGAGGCGGCCGATACCGCGCCCTTCTTCCACAACAATGGGCGTGAAACCCTGGAAGGGGCCGTTGCCTTTTACGGCTCCGAGATGTTCCTCCAGTCGCCGGGCGGCCTGGCCCTGACCAATGCCGGCGTTACGGTGCCGTTTGGAGACGACACGCAAGCGCCCGAAGTGGTCGCCATCAGCGCCTTTCTGCGCACCATCAACGCCGGCTTTAACCTGAGCCTCTGCGAGCAGCGTTTGGACGGGGCCGAGACCTTGTTACGGGAGGGCGCGGGCGATCGCAAAACCCGCCGCATCGCCCGCCGGCTGATCAAGTTGGCCGCGGTGGAGTGCAAGGATGCCCTGCAGGTCTTGCGCCAGTCGAACATCTACCCGGACGTTCGCGATGACGTCAGGCGGGCGGTGCGCCTCAGCCGGATCGCCCTTTACCGCTACCGCGTGGCACGCAACCCGGCGCGTCAGGCGAAATTCGCCGCCCGCGCCAGTGCCATCGTGGCCGCCGCCCGTGACGAGCTGGGAAGCGGCATGACCTTCGAAATGGGTGAGGGAAATCTGACGTTCTAGGCTCCGCAAGCTTTCTCTTATGGCCGGCTGTTTCCCCTTGGGCACTCGTGTGGTGGATTTGAAGTTCCTTTTATTCCCGGGGCCGGCACCGTGAGGAACTTCAAATCCGTAAACCACACGAGCATCCATGGTTTACTCGTGTCCTGATCGAATCAGAAGGTCGTCCGCTGCTTGCCATTTGATACTTCGAACTTCTGATTCGGGACACGAGCCGGCCTTTTTTATCGCCTTGATGTGTTATAGTCTTTGGGTCGGCCGGGAGAAAAACCTGGCGGCAGGGGAACGGATGGGATGGCAAGCATGGGGAGGATGGG
Organism: Kiloniellaceae bacterium; assembly: GCA_028280915.1. Classification (GTDB taxonomy): domain Bacteria; phylum Pseudomonadota; class Alphaproteobacteria; order Kiloniellales; family Kiloniellaceae; genus JANQKX01. The sequence continues at coordinate 9,495 of JANQKX010000190.1, read as the reverse complement.
ATGAGCGCGATGTTGGAAGGGCTGACCAAGCAGCTGAATGAAGTGGGCGAGCAGGTGGACCGGCTGGAAGACGAGCGGGCGGATCAGGAAAAAGCGCGTGCCGATCTGGCGGACCGTATGTCCGCGGCCCGGCAAGCCATCGACGGCGGCGCTTCCGACAAGGCGGCGCAGGAGGAGCGGCTGAAGAACCTCACCATTGAGGATGAGCAGCTGGCCGAGGCCCAGCGCAAGACCCAGCATCAGCTCAAAGAAGCCAAAAAGCGCCTCACCGATCTGGAGCGCGAGATTTCCATGCTGGAAGACAGCTCCATTGTCTAGTCGTCTGTCTGGCCGTCGTTTGCGCCATGGCGCGGTAGAACCGGTTCGGTCGTGGCCGGATCGAAGGATCAAGGGTTCAAGAATCTGCGGCCGGGCCATTGTCTTATGGCTTTCACCCTTTGACTCTATGACCTATCGGAGCAAGTCTATGGGCCAAGGCAATCGACACGTCGAGGCCAGTTGGTAAATCGAGGCCAACCGATCATTCGGGATAAGGCGACTAAGCCGGTGAGCAGCAAGGGGTGGGGGCTTCGTGTTTAGTAATTTTTTCATTCAGCGGCCCATCTTCGCCTCCGTCATCGCTATCATATTCGTGCTCGCCGGCGCGGTGTCCATCCCGGCCTTGCCCATCGGCGAGTTCCCGCAGATTGCGCCGCCCACGGTCCAGGTCAGCTCGACCTATACCGGCGGCAGCGCCGAGGTGGTGGAAAAGAGCGTCACCTCGGTGCTGGAGGAGCAGATCAACGGGGTCGAGGGCATGACCTACATGTCTTCCACCAGTTCGGACGACGGCACCTCCAACATCATCGTCACCTTCGAGGTGGGCTACGACCTGGATATCGCCGCCGTGGACGTGCAAAACCGCGTCTCCATCGCCCAGGCCCAATTGCCGGACGAAGTCCAGCGCCAGGGTATCTCGGTGACCAAGCAGTCCAATGACCTGACCCTGGCGATCCAGCTGCTCTCGCCCGACGACCGTTATGACCAGATTTTCGTCAGTAACTACGCCACCATCCACATCCTTGACGCCTTGAAGCGGGTCCCCGGCGTGGGCGAGATCACGGTTTGGGGCCAACGTACCTATGCCATGCGGATCTGGCTGGACCCGAACAAACTGGCCAGCATGGGTCTGACCGCCAACGATGTTTTGTCGGCTGTCCAGGAGCAGAATCAGGAGGTGGCCGCCGGCTCCCTCGGCCAGCCCCCCGCGCCCAAGGGGCAGAAATTCCAGTACACCCTGACCACCTTGGGACGGCTGACCACGCCGGAGGAGTTCGGCGACATCATCGTGCGCACCGGCGACGACGGGGCCGTGGTGCGGCTCAAGGACGTGGCGCGGGTGGAGTTGGGATCCCAGGCCTATAACAATTTCGCCGATTTGAATGGCCAGCCGAACGTAGGGATCGGTGTTTTCCAGCTAGCCGGTGCCAATTCCTTGGATATTTCCAATGGTATACGGGAAAAAATGAAGGAATTGGGTGAACGTTTTCCGAGCGGCCTGGAATACGTGGTCATCTATGACACCACCTTGTTTGTGCGCGAATCCATCCGTGAGGTGATCTACACCCTGCTCGAGGCCATCGGCCTGGTTTTCCTGGTCATCATCGTCTTTTTGCAGAGCTTTCGGGCGACACTCATTCCCGCCATCACCATCCCGGTTTGCCTGGTCGGCACCTTCGCCCTCATGAACGTGCTGGGCTTTTCCATTAATACCTTAACCCTTTTTGGCTTGGTGCTGGCCGTCGGCCTGGTGGTCGACGATGCCATCGTGGTGGTGGAAAACGTGTCCCGGCATATGGAAGAGGGCGATATGAACCGCCTGGAGGCGGCGCGCAACGCCATGGCCCAGGTCACGGGCCCCATCGTGGCCACCACCTTGGTGCTGATGGCGGTTTTTGTCCCCGTCGCCTTCATCCCCGGGGTCACCGGCGAACTCTACCAGCAATTCGCCCTGACCATTGCTTGCGCCGTTGGGATTTCGGCGCTCAACGCCCTGACACTCAGCCCGGCCCTCTGCGCGGTTTTCCTGCGCCCGGTGGGCAAGCGGTCCAAGAACCGCTTTAGCCAAGCTTTCGACAAGGGCTTTGAGTGGTTTACCCAGTTCTATGAGCGGGCGGTGGGAGTCATGGCCCGCTTGTGGTACATCGTCGCCTTGGGCTTTGTGGCCTTGCTCGGGGCCACTTACTGGATGTTTCAGGTGGTACCCACCGGATTCATTCCGGACGAGGACCAGGGGTACTTTATTGTTTCCCTGCAGGCGCCCGAAGGCACGGCCATCGACCGCACCCAAGAGATTTCCAACAAAGTGGCGGAGATACTGCACAACGCACCGGGCGTTGCCAATGTGATTACATTCACGGGATTCAGCATCGTTGCCAACACGACGGCGCCCAACGTGGCTTCCATCATTCCCGTCTTGGCGCCCTGGGGGGATCGCACCACCTTTGAAACCTCGGCGGCGGGCATTATCAAAAAAGTTCAGGCAGAGTTCAACGAAATCCCAGAAGCCATTGTTATTGCTTTTAATCCACCCTCTATCCGTGGTTTGTCGGCGACCGGTGGCTTTGAATTGGAGATACAGGACTATACCAGCGGATCCCTGCAGAGACTGAGCGCGATCACCGATGAAATGGTGGCGCGGGGCAACGAACGACCGGATTTGTCTCACCTCTTCACCACCTTCGCGGCGAATACACCCCAGCTCTTCATCGACCTGGACCGCACCAAGGCTCTGTCCCAGGGTGTGTCCATCAATGATATCTTCACCGCGCTGGAAGTTTTTCTGGGTGCCTATTATGTGAATGACTTCAATGCATTCGGTCGTGTTTTTGAGGTCTATTTGCAGGCCGATACGGACTATCGCGCCGTCGAGGAGGACATCGGCCGCATCTACGTGAGCAACGATCAGGGGGGGATGGTGCCCCTCAGCGCGTTGGTTACCCTCGAGCCGCGCATCGGCGCCCGCACCATCAATCACTACAACTTGTTCCGCTCGGCCGACATCGAGGGCGGCGCCGGGGAGGGCTTCAGCTCCAGCCAGGCCATTCAGGCCATGGAAGAACTGGCGGCGGAAATCCTGCCCAGCGACATGGGTTACGAGTGGACCGGTAACGCCTATCAAGAGCTGAAGGCCGGCAACGTAGCCCCCCTTGTCTTCGCCTTGGCGCTGGTGTTCGTATTTTTGTTCCTGGCGGCCCAATACGAAAGCTGGATCATGCCCTTCATGGTCTTGCTGGCGGTGCCGTTGGCCATGTTCGGCGCCCTGGGTGCCCAGCACATCCGGGGCTTGGAAAACGACATCTACTGCCAGATCGGCCTGGTGATGCTGATCGGTCTGGCCAGTAAAAACGCCATCCTGATCATCGAATTCGCGCGCCGCCGCCGGGAAGAGGGCCTGAGTATCGAAATGGCCGCCATGGAAGCGGCCCGGGTGCGGCTGCGGCCCATCCTAATGACCGCCTTTGCTTTCATCTTCGGGGTCATGCCTCTGGTTTTTGCCGCGGGCGCCGGCTCCAACGCCCGGCATTCCCTGGGCACGGCGGTTTTCGGCGGCATGATCGCCGCCACCTTCTTGAGCCTCATCCTGGTGCCCGTGCTCTACGTGGTGATCGAGCGCCTGCGCGAAAAGATTCAGGGGCGGAGCCAGGTCGAGGAGGCGCCCGCGGCCGGCGAGTAAGCCACCGCGCGCGCCGTTTGATCCCCAATCCTTTGGGGACCTAGGTTTGTGAACCCAGATTGAACCGAAAGGGAGGACCGATCATGGCCTATTACGATCTTGGGAGCTATTCGAGGAAAATCACCACCACCTCCGAGGACGCCCAGCTCTGGTTCGACCGGGGTTTGGTCTGGACCTACGGCTATAACCACGAAGAGGCCATCGCCTGTTTTGAAAAGGCCTTAGCCGTGGATTCCGCCTGCGCCATGGCCCACTGGGGCATCGCCTATGCCATCGGACCCAACTACAACAAACCCTGGGAAGCCTTTGAAGAAGGTGAAAAACCTGCTGCCCTGGCCCTGGCCAACCAATCCATCGCCAAGGCGCGGGCCTTGGCGGATCAGGTCTCGCCGGTGGAACGGGATTTGATCGAGGCCATCACTCATCGCTATCCGCAAGACCCGGCGGTAGAGGACTATTGCCCTTGGAACGATGCCTATGCCGATGCCATGCGGAAAGTGCATGAAAATCATGGGGGCGACCTGGATATCGCCTGCCTCTTCGCCGAGGCAATCATGAACCGGACGCCCTGGCAGCTGTGGGATCTGCCGTCGGGCCAACCGGCGGAAGGCGCCGATACCTTGGAGGCCATCGCGGTCTTGGAAGGGGCTTTTGACAGCTTGGCGGGGGCGTGGACCCATCCCGGCTTGCTGCACATGTACATTCACTTGATGGAGATGTCGCCCCATCCCGAGCGGGCCCTGCGCCAGGGTGATGCCCTCTCCACCCTGGTGCCCGACGCCGGCCACTTGCTGCACATGCCCACCCACATCGATGTGCTGTGCGGCGACTATCAAAACGTGGTGTCGCGCAACCATGCCGCCATTTTGGCCGACCGCCGTTTCCTACGCAAAGAAGGGGCGGACAATTTTTATTCCGTCTACCGCTGCCACGACTATCACTTCAAGATCTATGGCGCCATGTTCCTGGGCCAGCCCACCGCCGCCCTGGAAAGCGCCGAGGAGTTGATCGCGACCATCCCGGAGGATTTTCTGGGGGAGATGGCCGATTGGTTCGAGGGCTTCCTTCCCATGAAGCAGCACGTGCTGATCCGCTTCGGGCGCTGGGCCGATATCCTGGCCCAGGACCTGCCGGAAAACGCCGAACTCTACAGCGTCACTGCGGCCATGATGCGTTATGCCCGCACGGTGGCCCTGGCCAATACCGGCCGCATCGCCGAGGCCGAGGCGGAGCGGGCGCTGTTCACGGCGGCCTACGGGGCCGTGCCGGAAAGCCGCATGCTGTTCAACAACACCTGCCGGGACATTCTGGCGGTGGCCGAGCAAATGATGCTGGGCGAGTTGGAGTATCACAAGGGCAACCATGACCAGGCCTTTGCTCATCTGCGCAAGTCGGTGGAGCTGGACGATACCTTGCCCTACGACGAGCCCTGGGGCTGGATGCAGCCGACCCGGCATGCCTTGGGCGCCCTGTTGATCGAGCAGGGCCGCTATGACGAGGCCGAGGCGGTCTACCGCGCCGACCTGGGACTGGACGCCACCTTGAGCCGGGCCTGCCAGCACCCGGGTAATGTGTGGAGCCTGCACGGCTTGCACGAATGCCTGGTCCACCGGGGCGAGACCGCCGAGGCGCTGCAGGTCAAGGTGCAACTGGACAAGGCAGCGGCCCGGGCCGAGGTGCCGATCCGCGCGTCATGCTACTGCCGCAAGCAGGCGGCGGCTTGATCGCGCGCCAAGGGGAAGGGGCGGGCCGTGGTCGAGAAACGGGTGTCTTTTGATTTTGAAGTGGATTTCAGCAATGGCGGCGGCCTGCAAGGCCAGGACTTTCGCCTGGACATTGTCGGGGACCACATCAGCGACGCGGCCCTGGCCGCCTACATCATCAAGGACCTGCGGCTGTTGATGGTGGGTGAGGTTCGAATCATCGGCAAGCAGATCATCGAAGAGCCCCACAAACGGGCGGCGGCGCCCGCCGCCGGTCAGATGGGAAACCGCGGGGAAAAAGGCCTCGAACCGGGGTATGTGGATCTCAGCCATACCATCGTGGACGGCATGGTGACCTACAAGGGCCTGCCGGCGCCCCTGATCTGCGATCACCTGTCCTTCGTGGATTCCCAGGAAATCTACGCCGAGGGTACGGAGTTTCAGATCGGCCGCTTGGACATGGTGGCCAACACGGGCACCTATCTGGATACCCCCGCCCACCGCTTCCGCGACGGCCATGACCTGGAAGGGCTTCTATTGGAAAAGGTCTCCAACCTGCCGGGGCTGGTGGTGCGGCTTGCGGGCAAGTCCCAGCTTGCTGATCGCGCCATCGACTGGACGGCCTTCGCCGCCAGCGAGGTCGGCGGCAAGGCGGTTCTGGTGGAGACCGGTTGGAGCCGCCATTGGGGCACGGACCGGTACTTCGAGAGCCACCCCTTTTTGACCGAGGCGGCTGCGGTTTACCTGCGGGATCAAGGCGCGACCCTGGTGGGGATCGACTCCCTTAACATTGATGACACCTCCGGCGGGACGCGGCCGGTGCACACGGTTCTCTTAGGCGCGGAAATCCCTATCGTGGAGCATATGACCAACCTGGCGGCTTTGCCCATCGACGGCTTCCGCTTCACCGCCGTCCCACCCAAGGTCCGCGGCATGGGCACCTTCCCGGTCCGGGCACACGCCTGGGTATGAGGGGCAAAGTCAGAGCCGGCAATCGAAAATCAACAAGGGCGCTTGGAAGGTATTCAGCTTGACGCTGACCGGGTGCCGTTCGTCTTTTTGGAGGGACGACAGGCCTGCCATTTCGTCGGGGCTGAACTGGCAGGTGATGGTCCAGGGTAGATTTTGTCCCAGCGCTTGCAGCGCATTGGGGTCGGAGAGGATTGCCAGGGGATCCTTCATCAGATCTTTGTAGGCGCTCGCCCCGCGTTGAGTCTGGGGTGGTGTTTCAACGAAGCTGACCTGGGGAATACCGGCAAAAAAACTGACGGTCGTGAAGGGAATGGTCAGTCTGCGCCACTGGCTGTATTTTTCCATGGCCTTAAAGGGGTCCCGGCGAAACTCTTCGGATACCTGGAACTCAAAGCTGGGATCGACCCACAAAAATGGAAAATTCATTGTATCGTAAAGGCGCAACAGATGGGCAAAAGCGTCACCCGCCTTCGTTTCCGGCGGCTGGACCAGGTGAAGAGCGGCCATGGCAAAACCGTTGTCCGAGGTCGTGACCGCCGTGTCATAGGGGTAAATCAATTCCTGGGCATAGGGCCTCTCCGTCAGAAGGGCCGGCTTGTCCATCATACCGGACATGCGCGCCGCCGCGGCCTCCGCCGTGTTCGGATCATCGTAAACCAGGGCAACGACGGCCCGGTTGTCCTCTCCGGTATCCACATCCGCGATGATGGCGTACTTGAAAAACGGCAGGGCCACCTCGTCATACTTCCGGATTTCCCGATCAAAGACCGCTTTGGTCTCGGGCAGGACGTTCTCCCCAAGTAGGTATCGGGCCAGGTCGGCATGGGGATAGGCCGTCTGGGTCAAGCGGGCTTGCACCACTCGACCAAGGGAATAAAGGTCTTCGACGGCAAACTGAAGCATGGGGTTGGACGCTTGGCTCGATGAATTGGCCAGGCCGGAAAGGGTGAGGTTCAAAAGCTCTTTCGAGCCGGACCAAAGCAAGCTGCTGTTATAGAGGGTGACGCAGGGCCTTTCCTCGGTGTCGTCCACATAGAGGAAGTTTGCGAAAGACTCCCGGTCTTCACCAATGGCGACCGGTGGCTGGCACCAGGCCGCCTGACCGCCGTTGAGCGCTGCGCTTTCATAGCCCTGGTTTTTAAGCGCCGCGCCGATCCGCGCCAAGTCGGCGGCCACCGGGTCAAGGGAAACGCCGGCGACCGTACCGGTCGGGCTGACGAATTCGAAGTAGGATCTGAGATCGGACCAGCCAAAGCCGATGGCCTGGCGCAGCGCGCTGTCCTCCAGGTTTGTCTCCATGACCGACCAGGAGAAGGTGGATGTCGTCAAGGGCACTCGCTGAACCCAGCCCATGTCATGAATGTCGATCTGGCTCAGATCGACAAAATCGAAATGCCATTCCCATGTGGGGTCCCGCAGGTCTTCCTCGAAAACGAACTGCAGGGCTTCGAGGAAGGCGCCGGTTTCTTCGTTTCCGGCGGCTACGGCAGCGCTGCTGGTTTCGCTACCCTCGGAAAAAGCGGGATTGTTGTGCAGGGATAAGAACCCCACGGCCGCTACCGCGGCCAGCGTTCTCCTGAAAACGGTCATGTGATAATTCGCCAAAACAACTTATGGAGTGCGTCATTTATGGTAGTTTCCGAAACAATATACAATCGGAATTATGGCCTAACGGTTTCGACCGTCCACGGGGGAGCCGATCGATCCGTTGCCGTGCCAAAAAATTGGGAAGCGCCCAGCCTCAGATCGTTTAGTTCGTCGAGGCGCCGCTGTCTTGAGCCTTGCCGTCCTCGGCGCTGCTATCCGTCGCCTTGCTTTCTTGGTTTTTGCCAGCATCGTCTGATTTAGTGCTATCCGGGGACTTTGCCTGCGCCAGCTGGGGCTTGACTTCACTGCCGCCGCGGACCTTTTGCAGGCCCTTGATGATGACCTTTTCCCCCGGCTTGACGCCCTGTTCCACCACACGATGGCCCTGGTAGAGCTGACCCAGGGTGACCTGGCGCCGCTCCACCTTGTTGTCCTTGCCCACCACCATGATAAAAAAGTTGGCCTGGTTCTGACCGATGGCCTCGGCCGGTACCAGGACCTGGTCGGGCCGGACGGTCAGCTCGACCCGGACGTTGGCGTACTGCCCCGGCCGCAGCTCGTAGTTCTTGTTGTCAAAAACGGCGCGCAAGGGGATGGTGCCGGTGGCATAGTCCACCTTGGGGTTCACAAAGTCCAGTTGCCCGCCCGTGCGGTGCTCCTCGTCGCCGGCCAAGGAGACGCTCACTGGCAGCTCGCCCTTGGCCCGATAGCTCTCCAGCTCAAGGTATTGCCGTTCGCTGGGGCTGAAGTAGACATAGATGGGGTCCAGCTGCACCAGGTTGGTCAAAAGCGTGTCCTGGGCCGTGATCAGATTGCCCTGGTCATAGATCGCCCGGCCCACCCGGCCGGCGAAGGGGGCGCTGACCGTGGTGTAGTCCAGGTTGATCTGAGCGGTTTTCACCTGGGCCTGGCTGGCGGCCAGGGCGGCGGCGGCCTCGTCGGCGGTGGCTTGCAGGGACTGCAGGCGCTCCCGGGAGACGTCCTGGCGCGCGACCAGGGGGGTGAAACGTTTCACCTCCACGTTGGCGAAGTCCAGGCTGGCCTGGTTTTGCTTGACCTGGGCCTGGGACTGTTCCAGGGCCGCCTGATAGGGTCGCTGATCGATCACATATAAGGTATCGCCTTCCTTGACAATATCGCCCTCGGTAAAGGCTCGTTGTTGGATCACCCCGTCCACCTGGGCCCGGACTTCCACCTGATTGACCGCGGCGGTGAGCCCGATCACATCCAGATAAAGGGGAACCGAGCCCGAGGTCGCCTCGGCCACCACCACCGTGGGGGGCGGCGGCGGGCCGGCCGGCGCCGAGGCCGTCTTGTCCTCGCAAGCCGCCAGCAGCAGCGCCAGGACGGCGGTGCCGGAAATGGCCGCGGCAAGGCGGCCGCCGCGCCTTGGCTGGAAGCTATCGTTATCCGTCGCCCTTTGCTGCGTCATGTCGCCCTCAACGTGATCACCACCCGTCGGGCCAAAGCCCGCCCGGCCATTCTAATCACTTTGCCGTCGGCTCAAAGGGCCAATTT
>JANQKX010000189.1 GCA_028280915.1 Kiloniellaceae bacterium | reverse complement strand
GCCGATTTTGATACGGTCGCGCAGGCCGCAGCCCACCAGGGCATTGTGCACGAAGATCAGGCCGAAGGTCAGCGGCGCGCCCACGTAGTTTTCGAACTCCAAGGGCGCCGCGCCGGTGCCCCCTTCCCCGCCGTCCACGGTGATGAAGTCGGGATAGGTGTCCATGTCGATCATGGCCTTGCAGATGGCCAGGAATTCCCGTTCCCGACCGATGCACAGTTTGAATCCGGTGGGGCGCCCATCGGACAAATCGCGCAGTTCCTGCACGAACTCGATCAGCTCCCGCGGCGTGGAAAAGGCCGAATGGTGCGGCGGCGATACGCACTTCACCCCTTCGGGCACGCCGCGGATCTCCGCGATCTCCCGGGTGACCTTGGCTGCCGGCATGACCCCGCCCAGGCCCGGCTTGGCCCCTTGCGACAGCTTGATGTGCACTGCCTTGACCTGGTCATGGGCGACCCGGTCCCGGAACATCTCGGGGTCGAAATCGCCACCGGGCGTACGGCAGCCGAAATAGCCGCTACCGATTTCCCAGATCAGGTCCCCGCCGTTTTCCAGGTGATACTGGCTAAGGCCGCCCTCGCCCGTGTCGTGGGCAAAGCCGCCCTTTTTAGCCCCCAGGTTCAGCGCGCGGATGGCGTTGGCGCTGAGCGCGCCGAAGGACATGGCCGAGACGTTCAGCCGGGAAATGTCATAGGGCCGCTTACAGTCCGGCCCGCCAAGGCGCACCCGAAACTCTTCCTGGGAGGCGGGCATGGGCGCGATGGAATGGGTGAACCACTCATAGCCCGGTTGATAAACATCCAGCTCGGTGCCGAAAGGCTCCTCGGCATGTTCGTTTTTGGCCCGCTCGTAAACCAGGCTGCGGGTGTCCCGGTCAAAGGGTGTCCCGCCCGTGTCGCTTTCCCCGAAGTACTGCCGCATTTCCGGGCGGATGCCCTCGAACATCCAGCGCATATGGGCGATGATGGGATAGTTCCGAAGCAAGCTGTGCTTGGTCTGCATCATATCCAAAACGCCGACGATCACGAAGGCCGCGGCCACCATGAAGGGCCAGAAAAAATGGGACCAAACCGCCAGCATCAGGACGAAAAAGATGACGGCCAGGAGAATCGCCGCGCCAAACACCGCGTAACGAATCTTAAAATACTCAGACAAAATTAAGCCCCCTTATCCATGGCGATGCTCCCTCTAAGGCGATGTTCAGGCCAACCGGTATCGCAGCTCTTGAGTCCGGCGCCTTGGCCGCCGAGCTGCTTTTGCCGGCCTAGTCGAAAATGTGACCATGCTCGTAACGTTCGTCCAAGCCGGCCGCTTCGGTCAAGGCCGCCACGTTGTCCTTGGTGAAAAAACCGTCAAAGCCAAAGCAGCGCTCCACGTATTCGGTGATCAAAAGGGAATAGGGCGAGTGCTTGGAAAAGATTTGTTTCAGGTTGGGCTGATCCGTACACTCCCCCACCACGTGAGCGAGGAAGTCCTTGCCCATGTCCCTCAGTTTACCCACCACATAGTCCACGTTCTTTTCCCCCGCCCCATGATCCCCGTCCTTGACCTCGAAGGCCACGTGGTGCATGCGCCGGCCATAGTTGCGCACGAAGTTCTCCGTGGGCATGGGCAGGCCTTCGAAGGAATTGACGAACGACGGCGTGTTGTTGGCGGTAAAGACCTTGGCCGGTGACAGCTTATCGTCGTCGACGAAGGGGCAGCGGTTCACGTTGGTGGAGGAGTTCATTTCGTTGATGTTATAGGCGCCCCAGAAATAATAATTGGACAGGGTCAGGAACTCCAAAATCGCATCCTCCCGCTCACCGGAAAGGATGCGCGTGGCCATGTGGTCCGCGCCCAGGATCAGATTGTGCAAGCCGGCCTCTTCCGCCGCCGCGGCCACCCGGTCCAACAGACCGGTCTCCTCGGCCGTCAGTTGAATGCCCTCGCCATGGGGCAGCGCCGCCGTGTCGTGCAGATCCCTTTCCGAATAGCCGATCCGGTTACCGGTGTAGTCAGAAGGAACGGTGAAGGCAAAAGCGTCGGAATTCAGCAAGGCGTTCTTCGCCCCGCCCCGCGCCTCGAAGCGGATATCATGACTTCCTAAAATCCGCTCGGTCTCCTTCAAGTTCTCCGTCCGGTAGACCTCGCCCACGTAGCGGGCGTTGGGCTTCTTGCGGGCGTTGGGATAGAGCATGTTGAGCCGGGTCATATCGTCCTCGAAGCTCGGGTTCAAGGGCTCCATCACCAGATAAACGGGGAAGTCGGCACCGCCTTCGAGCAGATGAACCTTGTGGGACTCACTCAGATAGCTCGCCTTCAGACGCATGGGCGTCATCAAATAGAGTTCTTCCATGTACTTTATGGAGTCGCCATGATCCACCTGGACGACCACGGCGGCCATCGGGCCCAAAAGATCCATCAAGCCGCTTTGCTGTCGCCGTTCATAGATCTTGAGGCGGTAGGTGTTGAACAAGTCGGAGTTTTTCTTGTCGCCGCGCGGATGATAATTTTGAAAGTCGAAATCCATTTTTTCGTCCTATCGTCGTCTCTGCAAACTTATGCCGTTACAAACATTTTATGCGCCTAATATTTATGTCCCTTTATTCTGACTCCACCGGCCGGTACTGAGGCGCCCACATGCGATCGTCGACCCGGCGTTCCCGGTCCTCGTCACCGCACGGCTCGGCCACGCCGTCCGCTTCCGCCTGGGCGGCGACGGCCAGGGCGATGTGCCGGCTGACCTCGCGGACCTCGCTTAGGGGCGGCAGCAGGGCGCCGCCCGATTGCTTCAGGGCGGGGGCGCACTCGCTGAGCGCCCGCGAGGCGGCCATGAACATGCCATCGCTGACCCGGCGGGCGCCCGAGGCCAGGATGCCCAGACCCATGCCCGGAAAGATGTAACTGTTGTTGCACTGGGCGATGCCATGGGACTTGCCGTTATAGTCCACCGGCTCAAAGGGGCTGCCGGTGGCGATCAGGGCCTTGCCGTCACTCCACTGCAGGATATCGCCGGGCAGTGCCTCGATCCGCGAGGTGGGATTGGACAGGGGAAACACAACGGGCCGGGCCACCTTGTCGGCCATGGTGCGGATGATCTCCTCGCTGAACAGCCCGGGCTGACCGGACACCCCCACCAGGATGCCCGGGCCCGCGTTGCGCATGACCTCGAGCAAGGAAATGTGCTCCCGGTCCTCGCACGACCAGTCGGCCACCGCCTGGCGCGGCTGGCACAGGCGCTCCTGGAAGGGCAGCAGGCCGTCCATACCCTCCTGCAGCAGGCCGTAGCGGTCGACCATAAAGATCTGCGATCTGGCCGCTGCTTCGGACAGACCCTCCGCCACCATGGCATCGATGATCTGCTCGGCGATACCGCAACCGGCCGACCCGGCGCCCAAAAAGGCCACCCGGTGATCGGCGATCCGGCCGCCGGTCACCTTGGCCGCCGCCAAGAGGGTGCCCACGGTCACCGCCGCCGTGCCTTGGATGTCGTCATTGAAGGTACAAAGCTGATTCCGGTACTTTTTCAACAAGGGGCTGGCGTGGGTTTGGGCGAAATCCTCGAATTGCAGCAATACGTTGGGAAAAGTGCGTTTGATACCCTGCACCACCGCATCGACAAAATCGTAGTAATCCTGGCCCGAGACCCGTTCGTGACGCCAGCCGATGTAATGGGGGTCCGCAAGACGTTCTTGGTTGTTGGTGCCCGCGTCCAAGAGGATCGGCAGGGCCGTTGCCGGGTCGATGCCGCCGCAGGCGGTATAGAGGGACAGCTTGCCAATGGGAATACCCATGCCGCCGGCCCCCTGGTCGCCCAGACCCAGGATCCGCTCCCCATCGGTCATGACGATCACCTGGACGTCCCGCTCGGCCCAATTGGCCAGGATCTCATCCACCCTGTCCCGGTTGGGGTAGCTGATGAAAAGGCCCCGGGGCCGGCGGTAGATTTCGCTGAACTTTTGACAGGCTTCCCCCACCACGGGCGTGTAGATCATGGGCATCATCTCGGGCAGATGCTGCAAGATCAGATGATAAAACAGGGTCTCGTTGCGGTCCTGCAAGCCGCGCAGATAGAGATGGCGGTCCAGGTCGTTCTGCTGCCGCTCATAGGCCTCGAACGCCCGCGTGGTCTGTTCCTCCAGGGTCTCCACATGGGGCGGCAAAAGCCCAAGGAGGCCCAGCGACAAGCGTTCCGGGTCGCTGAAGGCCGTATCCTTGTTCAGGATGGGCGTTTCGTGCAGCACCTCTCCGCGCAGTCGGGTTTTGATGGGATGTTCAAGGCCCTTACGGTGAGATTTGGACATGTGTTGCCTCGCGCGCCGAACCCGGCTTTGATTGAACGATTGATTGATCCCGCGTCGTGGTGCCGACCATTCGGGGCGAACGGCAAGCCCAGGCCGAACGTCCCGCGACGGTGAGCGTTAATGTCTCCACTTCTTAAGACGTGTCACCGCCTCTTCGATGTCCGCCGTGGGCCCGGCGTAGGAAAAGCGCATGTACTGGTCGCCGTCGCGGGGACTGAAGTCCGCGCCGGGCGCGGCCAGCACACCGCAGCCATGCAGCATGTCCAGGGTGAACTGCACGCTGTCCTCGTGCAAGTGCCGTACATGCGCATAGATGTAAAAGGCGCCGTGGGGCGCGGTGAAACGGTCGAAACCCACCTTGGGCAGCTCACGCACCAAGATGTCACGGTTTATCCGGTAGCGCGCCACGTGTTCGTCCAACTCGTCCCGGCAATCCATGGCATGAAGCCCAACGATCTGGGACGGCGCCGAGGGCGAGATGTAGAGATTGTGCGCCAAGTTGGAGATGGATTCGGCCAAATACTCCGGAACGACCATCCAGCCCAGGCGCCATCCCGGCATGGAATAGTACTTTGAAAAGGAGTTCACCGCGATGGCCTCGTGGGAAAACTTCACCGCCGTTTCGGTGGGCACCTCGTCGTCGTAGGTAATGCCGTGATAGATCTCATCGGAGATCAGGCGGATTTGCCGCCGGGCGCAATAGTCCGCCACCTCGGCCATCTGCTCCGGCGACATCATGGAGCCGCTGGGATTGCCGGGACTGGCGAAAATAACCCCGTCAATGTCGCCCTCGATAGCCTCAAGATCGGCCACGGTGGGCTGAAAATGGTTTTCCATGCTCGGATAAAAGGGCACGCAGTCCACGCCCAAGGTCCCCATCACCCGGCGATAGGCGTAGTAAAACGGCTGTGGCAGCGCAATGCGGGCCCCGTTGTCGAAACAGCCGATCAAGGCCAGGATGATCGCGCCCGAAGCGCCGATGGTCACGATGACCCGGGACGGCGCCACCGTCACGCCATAGAGTTCGTCATAGCTGCGGGCGATCCGCGCCTTTAGGTCACTCAAACCGCCCGCGCCACAGTATCCCAACACGTCCTGGCGACTGCGCGCGGCCAAGGCGTCCAGGGCCGAGACCGGCGCCGAGGTGCCCGGCTGGCCCACATTCAAGTAAATCACTTTCTCGCCCGTGGCCGCCACGGCGTGCGCCTGGCGCTGCAGCTCTTCGGCGATACTCGGAGTGGATCCGCGAAGGGAAGGGCGGAATCTGCTTTCGTTCATGGCAAGCTACCCCCTGTTAAACCGCAGAACCCGTCTTTCGCGGGAAATTTTTTTAACGCCACGGCCCTGTCATTCTGGTGCCTATCATTTTGGCACTCGTCATTTTGGCGATAGTATGGGTCGTATGCAACAAAGATGAGACCCGGGCTTCGGCGAAGCTTGTTGCAGACCAAGCATTTGCCCCCGCCATGGGCGGCGGCGCCGCGCCCCCGATCCGTTATCAAGGCCCACCATCAGATCCCACCATACAGTATCTTTGGCCATGAACCCAAACTCGTCTGACCAAGCCCCGCCCCTGCCCCCCGCCGCCGATGTGGTCGTGGTGGGCGGCGGCATCATCGGCACCGCCACGGCCTATTACCTGCGCAAACTGGGCCAGTCCGTGGTCCTGCTGGAAAAGGGCCGCATCGCCGGTGAGCAATCCAGCCGCAACTGGGGCGCGGTGCGCCAGCAAGGACGGCACACCGCCGAGGTGCCCCTGATGATGGCCTGCAACAAGATTTGGCAGGGTCTGGAAGCGGAACTGGAAGCGGACTTGGATTGGCGCCAGCAAGGCCAAATGCGCGTGGCCTTCCAGCCCCGACAATTGGCCGACAGCGAAGCCTGGATCCCCATCGCCAAGGAACATGGCCTGGACACCCAGCTCCTCACCCCGCAGCAGGTGGCCGACCTGCTGCCCCATTTCGATCCGGCCGGCTGCCTGGGCGCCATGTACACCCCCTCGGACGGCTGCGCCGAGCCGGAAAAGGTCGCGCCCGCCTTTGCCGCCGCCGCCGCCCGCAACGGCGCGACCGTGGCCGACTTTTGCGCCGTCACGGGGATCGACGTAAAGAACGGCGCGGTGTGCGGGGTGGAGAGCGAACGGGGCTACATCAAGGCGGAGACCGTGGTCTGCGCTACCGGCGCCTGGACCTCGCGCTTTCTAAGGCCCTTGGGCCACCGCCATCCCTGCTTGTGGCTCACCGGCTCGGTGGGGCGCACCGGCCCCATTCCCCTGGCGCTGCGCAAGCTGGTGGTCTGGGGCCGCTGCGCCTACCGGCAGCGCCCGGACGGCAGCATGACCATCGCCGCCGGCAGCGACGGGCACCACGACATCACCACCGACAGCCTGCGCTTTGGGCTGGACTTCCTCGGCCTGGCCCGGCGGGAAAAGCGCCAGCTTCACTTTCGCCTGGGCAAGCCCTTTTTCAAAGACTTGACCGGCCGCTTCCTGGACCCGACCCAGGACCGCACCCTGGATCCGGCCCCTGACCGGCCGGCCTTGGACAGGGCCTTGGCCGGCTTCCAGCAGGACTATCCCGGCGCCGGTCCCATGGCGTTTGAAAAGACCTGGGCGGGCTGGATTGACATCATGCCCGATGAGATCCCGGTGATCGACGTGTTAGAGCAGCCCAGCGGCCTGGCGGTGGCGTCGGGCTTCAGCGGCCACGGCTTCGGCATGGGCCCCATCGCCGGGGCCACCATGGCCGATCTCATCGTCAAGGGCCAAAGCCGCTTTGACATGACCCCCTTCAAGGCCGCGCGGTTTTTCAAGGCATAAGCCTTTTCCTGGCCTAAACTCCTAAGGACAAGCCCAACGGCCCTCGCGGAAGCGTGAGCGATTTCCCAAATTCCGCCCCATTTCGCCCCAGAATCTCCAAACCGAATTGCTGTACTGCGCCCGTCGAACAAATGACCAGCACAGAAACGAAAATGGCCGCCCAGACAATCGGCCGCCACAAGGATCGGTCACTGGATGTATCGATAGCGTTTAGGTCGGATATCGTTAGGAACCGGGAAAAGCCAAGCCGCAACAAAGAATTGGCGAATTCCGGCATCGGCCGCCCAAAGGAAGTTAAGGACCTGGAGCTGCGTCAAGACGTCATACCGGCATTTGTGCCGGTTCGGTGACTTGACCAGCCTCCAGGTCCCTTGGCGAGCAAGGGCGCGACCGTCAGACCCTATGACAGGCACGTAGCCGCACATTTTCCCCGCCCGCCCCGCCGGGCGCACCAGGAGGCTATCAGATGCCCATGTCGGTTATGCTCAAATCTTTGGTACCAGTGTCTTTGCGCGTTCGGCGCGGCCTTGCCGGCCAAGGGCTCTTGCTCACGATGATCGCCGCTTTCGCACTGACGGTCATCCTACTGAGTGGCGGGCGGGCCCTGTCGGAGACGCCGGCGGACCCCTCGATCCTGCAAGTGGATGGGACAATCGTGGCGGTCACGGTCTTCACCGACCAGGCCCGCGTTACCCGTCAGGTGGAGGTGGCCCTGCCGGCCGGCCGCAGCGAGCTGGCCGTTTCCGGCCTGCCCGGCAACCTCTTGCCCGAGAGCCTGCGCGTGGAAGGCCGCGGCGGCCCCGGCTTGGCCATCGGCGCCGTGGAACTGACCCGGCTGTTCGGCGATCACCACGTCCCGGCGGAAGAAGCGCGCCTGCGCACGCAACTGGAGGCCCTCAGCGATCAATACCGGGCGTTCGATGACCAGATCGCCGCGGCCAAAGTGCGATTGTCCTTTATTTCCGCCCTGGGCCGGGATGTGCCCGTGGCGGAAA
>JANQKX010000485.1 GCA_028280915.1 Kiloniellaceae bacterium | reverse complement strand
GACTTCGCCGAAGACCGCCAGAATGTTGGGCCCGAGCCTGAGGGCGCCCGAGCGCCCGGGGTGATACCAGGACGGCGCCCCCTTGGGATCCACCTGAAGATTGCCCACCGGCGCGCCGCAGGCCTCGAGCACCGCTTCGGCGTCGCCCTTGGCGTCAAAGGCGTCAAGCGCCCGCTGCCCGCCGGCCCAATGCCGGGGACTGGCCTGGCCGCTGCGCACCCCGGCCGCCACCAGGGCCTGCCCGTCGGGCCGGTCGTGCTGGTATTGGGGGCCCACCTCGAACAGGGCCCCGTCGGTCAGGCCCCGATCCCCGTTGCGTGCCGCCGCAGTGATCAGGTTGGGCAGGATCGAGGGGCGCATCACGTCCAAGTCCGCCGAGATGGGATTGAGCAGTTGCACCTCGGGCGCCACTTCGCCGAACAGGCGGGCGGTCGCGCCGGACATGAAGGAATAGGTCACCGCTTCCATCATACCCCGCCAGGTGAGCGCCATGCGCACGGCATGCCGGCGCCGCTGCAAGGGAGTCAGCGCGCCATGGGGCAGATCGCTCTCCCGCTCCAGCGGGGTCTGGGGAATGGCGTCGAATCCATGAATGCGCATGACCTCTTCGACCAGGCAGGGCTCATCCTCCACATCGGGGCGCCAGGACGGCACGGCTACGGAAAAACGCTCCCCTTCATTGGTCACGTCGAAGCCCAGGTTGCCCAGGATCGTCTCCTGCTCGGCTTCGGGAATCTGCACCCCGCCCAGAGTCAGGGTCCGACTCGGCCGATAGGAGACCCGCCGGGGCGCCCAGTCGTTGGACCCGGCGCTGACCACCGAGGAGGTCTCGCCGCCGCAAAGCTCCATCACCCAACGGGCCGCCACCTCGCAGCCCCACTCCGCCGAGACGGGATCAAGGCCCCGCTCGAAGCGGTAGCGGGCATCGGAGTGGATGCCCAGGTTTCGGCCAACCGTGGCCACACGATCGGGATCGAAGAGAGCCACCTCCAAAAACACATTGGTGGTGTCCTCCGAGCAGCCCGTATCGGCACCGCCCATGACGCCGCCGATGGCCTGGGCGCCCTTGTCGTCGCTGATCACCACGTGATCCGGGCTCAACTGATAGGTCTCGCCGTCCAGGGCCAGCACCTCCTCACCCTCCCGGGCCAGGCGCATGACCACGTCACCTTGGAGACGGTCCGCATCGAAGACGTGCAAGGGCCGGCCCAGGTCGAAGGTCACGTAGTTGGTGATGTCCACCAGAGCCGAGATGGGCCGCAGGCCGATGGCCCGCAGGCGTTGCTGCATCCACTTGGGACTGGGACCGTTTTTGACGTTGCGGAAATAGCGCCCGGCCACGTAGGGGCAGGCGTCCCCGGCCCCGTCCGGCAGATCCCGGCGCCATTTGACGGGCGACTCGAAGGTCCCTTCCACCTTGGGCGCCTGCAGGGGCTTCAAGGTCCCCAGGCCAGCGGCGGCCAGATCCCGCGCCACGCCGCGCACGCCCAGGCAATCGCCCCGGTTGGGGGTGATGGCAATCTCGATCATGGGATCATCCAGGCCCAGAATGCCGGCAAAGGGCGCGCCGAAGGGTGCGTCTTCGGGCAAATCGATGATGCCGTCGTGCTCGTCGGAGATACCCATCTCCCGCTCGGACACCAGCATGCCGTTGGAGTCCTCGCCCCGGATCACGCCCGGCTTCAAAGTCATGTCCGTGCCGGGGATATAGCTCCCCGCCGGGGCGAAAACCCCGACCATGCCGGTGCGGGCATTGGGAGCGCCGCACACCACTTGGGTGACGCCGTGCACGGATTTCACCGTGCAGACCCGCAAGCGGTCCGCATTGGGGTGGGGCTTGGCTTCCAGCACCCGGGCCACGGTGAAGGGCGCCAGCTCCTTGGCACGGTCTTCCACCGCCTCCACTTCCAAACCGATCATGGACAGCTTGTCGGTGATCTCCTCTAGGCTGGCGCTGGTTTCCAGATGGTCCTTCAGCCAGTTCAAGGTCAGTTTCATGCTCATGTTACAGCCCCCTCACCAGGCTGGGCGCCTCCAAGGGCACAAATCCATAATGTTTCAGCCAGCGCAGGTCGGATTCGAAAAACGGCCGCAGATCCGGGATGCCGTACTTCAGCATGGTGATACGCTCCAGCCCCATGCCGAAAGCGTAGCCTTGATACTCGTTGGGATCGATGCCGCAATTGGCCAGCACCTTGGGGTGCACCATGCCGCTGCCGAGGATTTCCAGCCAGTCCGACCCGGCGCCGATTTTCAACTGCCCCCCTTCCCGGCTGCAGCCGATATCCACCTCGGCGCTGGGCTCCGTGAAGGGGAAGTAGGACGGGCGGAACCGCAGGGGCAAGTCGTCCACGCCGAAAAACGCCCGGCAGAAGGCGGTCAAGGTGCCTTTCAAGTGGCCCATGTGGGTCGATTTATCCACCACCAAGGCTTCCACCTGATGGAACATGGGGGAATGGGTGGCGTCATGGTCGGCGC
>JANQKX010000116.1 GCA_028280915.1 Kiloniellaceae bacterium | reverse complement strand
ACTATCGGTTCTTTTTTGAGCAGGGCGCGCGGCGCTATTCCCACATCATCGACCCGGTAACAGGCTATCCGGTGGATCACGCCCTGGCGTCGGCGACCGTGGTGGCGGCGACCACCATGGAAGCGGATGCGCTCTCCACCGCGCTCTTGGTCATGGGACCTGAGAGGGGCATGGACTTCGCGACAGAACATGGCATCGCCGCCTTTTTTGTCACCGCCGATGGCGAGACGTGGGTGGAAAGCGCCTCGCCCGCTTTCGAAAAGCGCCAAGCGGCCTGACCCGATCTGGAAACTAAGATTCCGCCGCCGCCTTGCGGTCGTCCCGGGGCGTGACGCCAAACTGCGCGCGATAGCATTTGCTGAAATGGGCGTGGGATCCGAAGCCGGTCTCGATGGAGATATCCACAAAGCGGCTGGCCGATTGGGTCACCATGATCCTGGCCCGTTCCAGGCGTGTTTTCAGGTAATAGCTGCCGGGCGACCGGCCCGTATGCTGTTGAAAGAGGCGCTGAAGCTGCCGCCGCGTCAGCCCGACCCGCGCCGCGATTTCCGGGATGGGCAAAGGGCTCTCCATGTGGTTTTCCATTACGGCCATGGCGTTGGCCAAGCTCGGGGCTTTGACGCTCACCGCCGTGCGGTGCAGTAGGGCCTGTTCGTCGCCGCCGGCACGGATGCGGTCCACCTGCAGCTGCTCGGCCGCTTTGATGGCCAGCTCCGGATCGGCCGTCTGGGCCACGATCTGCAGAAAGAGATCCAGGGCCGCCGTGGCCCCGGCGCAGGTATAGCGTTGCCGATCGATCACATAGAGCGCGTTGCGCACCTCGACCCGGGGGAAGCTGTCCGCCAAGCCCTGGGCATTTTCGAAGTGGGTCGAGCAGGCATAACCATCCAGCAGGCCCGCTTGGGCCAAAACAAAGCTGCCCGTGGTGATCCCGCCCAGGGCGGTGCCGTGCCGCGCCAGGCGGCGCAGCCAGGTCAGGACCGTCCCGTTGCGATAGCGTTCGGGATGGGCGCCGCCGCAAACGAAGACAAAATCGAAGGCGGGGGCCGAACCACTGGCCCCTCCGACCGCCCCTCCGACCGCGCCCCCGACCGCGCCCTGGGGCGTGATCACCAGTCCATTGGTGGCCGCCACCGGGGCGCCGTCCGCGCTCAACACCTGCCAGCTGAAAAGAGCCCGGCCGCTGGCCCGATTGGCGTGGCGCAGCACATCGATGCCCGCCGTGAGCCCCATGAGGGAAAATGCCGGCAGCAGCAGAAAGCCGAGCGTGATGTTGTTTTCCGATCTGTGCACGTCCGGCGCCTAATTTCACAATATTTTGTCCAAAAAACGATAGTTTTTGCCCCCTGTCAACGACACACTCCAAACAACTGCCGGCCCGCCGGGTCCGGCGTAGCCTTGGGAGTGACCTGAACGTGGGGCGACAACGCGCCAAAAGAAATCGGCGCCAGCGCTGTCTTGATGAGCGGTGCCTTGACGCGTGTCGATGTCGTCTGGTTGCCTCGCCCCGTGTACACCGCGCGGAAGAAATCTAGCAAAGGAGACTTGTATCGTGGCCAGGACCGGTCGGCGCCGCAGCGCCCTGAAGGAGCGTAACGCGGCCGCAAGCCATCTGCCCCAATTGCCGTGGCGCCAAGTGGTCAACCCCTTCACGCCCCTGCAAGCCCTCAGCGAGGATCAGGTCGAGGCCATTCACCGGTCTTCCCTGCGCATTCTGGAAGAACTGGGTATCGAGCTCATGAGCGATCGGGCCATCGACCTGCTGGAGCAGGGGGGCGCCACCGTGGATCGCGCCAATGGCCTGGTCAAGGTGGACCGGGGCATGGTGGAAGAAGCCCTGAAGACCGCGCCCCGGCGCTTCGCGCTCACCCCGCGTAACCCGGCACGTCAGGTCATCATGGGGGAAAACCATGTGAACTTCGGCCTGGTGGCCGGACCGCCCAATGTGCATGACCTGGTGCGGGGCCGGCGGGCCGGGAACTTCGACGACTACCGGGATTTCATCCGGCTGGCGCAGTACTTCAACATCGTCCACCTGATCGGCAACCAGGTCACGGCCCCCATCGAGATGCCGGCCAATACCCGGCATCTGGACACCTACTTCGCCAACCTCACCCTGTCCGAGCTGACCTATCATTGCACCGCCATCGGGCGGGGTCGGGCGGTCGACGGCATCAAGATGATGGCCATCGCCAAGGGCAAGGAGCTGGAGGAGATGCGCGACGACCCCAGCGTCCTGACCATCATTTCCGTCAACAGCCCCCGGCGCTTCGACGATGCCATGGCCGAGGGGCTGATCGCCATGGCCGAGTACGGCCAGGCGGTTGTGGTGACACCTTTTACCCTCATGGGCGCCATGACGCCGGTGACCCTGGCCGCGGCCCTGGCCCAGCAGAACGCCGAGGCCCTGTTCGGCGTGGTCCTGACCCAATTGGTGCGGCCGGGCACCCCGGTGATGTACGGCGCCTTTACCTCCAACGTGGACATGCGCTCGGGCGCGCCCGCCT
>JANQKX010000111.1 GCA_028280915.1 Kiloniellaceae bacterium | reverse complement strand
AGTGGAGGCCGGCCCCAAGGAACTGACCACCGCCAATAACCGGGCCGCGGTGGTGGTCAACGGCGTGCGCGACCGCTTGCGGGTGCTCTTGGTGTCCGGCGAGCCCCACGCAGGCGAGCGGGCCTGGCGCAACATCCTGAAATCGGACCCGGCGGTGGACCTGGTGCATTTCACCATTTTGCGCCCGCCCGAAAAGCAGGACGGCACCCCCATCCGCGAGCTGTCCCTGATCGCCTTTCCCACCCGGGAGCTTTTCGAGGTGAAGCTCGACGAATTCGATCTGGTGATCTTCGACCGCTACCGCCGCCGCGGGGTCCTGCCCACCATCTACCTGGACAACATCGCCCAATACGTGGAGGACGGCGGCGCCTTCCTGGAAGCGGTGGGACCCACCTTTGCCTCGCCCCTCTCCCTGTTCCGCTCGCCTTTGGGCCGGATCATGCCGGGCAAGCCCAGCGGCGAAATCTTCGAGGAGGGATTTCATCCCGCGGTGACGGAGGTGGGCGCGCGCCATCCGGTCACCGCCAGCCTGTCGGGCCGCAATCGGGATGACGCACCGCCCGCGTGGGGCCGCTGGTTCCGGCACATCGACGGGGAGGATCGCAGCGGCACCGTGGTGATGAGCGGCGTGCAGGACCGCCCCTTGGTCATTCTGGACCGGGTCGGCGACGGTCGGGTGGCGCAGATCATGAGCGATCACATGTGGCTGTGGTCCCGCGGCTTCGAGGGGGGCGGACCCCAGGCCGAACTGCTGCGGCGCATCGCCCACTGGCTGATGAAAGAGCCGGATCTGGAAGAGGAAGAATTGATCGCGCGGATCGAGTCCGGCCGCTTGGAGATCGAACGCCGTTCCCTCTCGCCGGACCCGGTGGAGGTGCGCGTGACCTCGCCCTCGGGCCGGGACTCCACCTTGACCCTGGCGCCGGGCCAAGCGGGCAAGGCAACCGGCCACCTCCTGGCCGAGGAGTTCGGACTCTACCGCATCGAGGATGGGGAGCGCACGGCCTTGGCCGTGTCCGGCCCGCTCAATCCCTTGGAGATGATGGACCTAAGGGCCACCGCCGAGTTCCTGAAGCCGCTGGTTCAGGCCAGCCGGGGCAGCGTCTATCCCCTGGCCGAACGGGACCTGCCCAAGGTTCGCAAGGTGCGCGCCGATCGGGATTCCTCCGGACGGGACTGGATCGGCGTGGCGGCCCAGGAAGGCTATCAGGTGACCAACGCGCGACGGGTGCCGCTGTTGCCGCCCTTGCTGTTGCTGGCAACCCTTTTGGCCGCCGCCTTGGGCGCCTGGTACCGGGAAGGCAAGTAATACATCCCTTGAGGAAGACGGGGTTGCCTTATCGTGCCGCGCGGCGCAGGCGCGGCGCGGGATCTTCCGTATTATGCCGGCCGATCACACCGGATACGCCCTCCAGGGCGCCGCTTTTCAATTCGGCCACCAGGAAGCGTTCCGGGTCCACCGGGCCGGGCAGGATAAGGCCGTGAACCGAGGCGTTGGTGAAGCCATAGGGGCGGTAGTAGTCCGGCGCCCCCACGATCACGCAGAGACGGTGCTTTTGCCTTTTGGCCGCGGCCATGCCGTGCGCCACCAGGGCCTTGCCGATGCCCTGGCCCTGCAGGCTGGGCTCCACCGCCAAAGGCCCCAGCAGGAGGGCCGGAACGTCATCGATGACCACCGGCCAATAGCGCAGGGAGCCCAAAAGAGTCCCGTCTTCGCTGAGAGCCACGAAACGCAGGGCGGAAACCGGCGCCACCCCTTCGCGCAGGCGATAGACGGTCTTTTGCTTGCGCTCAAAACCAAAGGTCCGGTCCAATAAGGCTTCGATCAGGGTCGCGTCTTGCGCCCGCTCAGGCTGGATAGAATAATTCATGGGTCAAGTGGCTCTGCGGTTTGCCGGCAATGGGCCGGCCGAGGGATGAACAAAGGACAAAACAACCGGGCCTCCCCAGGGGAAGGCGGCAGATCACGGTCGTCGTCGCAATGTCTCCACATCAAACATGCAGGCACTCACAGATGAAAAACGGAAGGCCTTGGGGCCCTCCCCATTTTGGACTGAAATTGGCGATATCACAGCCCAGGCGACAATGCCAGGCTTTTTTAGCCCCAGCGGTCAAAAGGAAGATCCCTCTTGGGTCAAAAACTCGGCCTCCTGGGGCGTGCTATCCCGGCCCAAAATGGCGTTGCGATGGGGAAAACGGCCGAAGCGGGCGACGATATCCCGATGGGCCACCGCATAGTCGTGCCACTCGGGTTTCTCATCCAACTGCTTCATCAGGCCGCAGCAATCCTCCTGATCCCGTAGCTCTTCGCTGTGCTCCAAGGGCAGGTACAAAAACAGCCTTTGGACTTGAGGCAGCGTTTGATCCAGTCCCTTTTCAATCGCGTGACGGCAAACGGCCCGCGCCAGGCCATCGCTGGCAAAGGCCCTGGGGGTATCGCGGAAAACGTTGCGCGGAACTTGATCCATCAAGATCACCAGGGCCAGGCAGCCCCTAGCCGTTTCCCGCCAGTCCTCGAGCTTTCCGGCGACGGCCGCTTCATGGAGCGGCAAGAGCTTTTCCCTGACCCGCGCGTCGAACCCGTCGTCTTTCGTGAACCATTGCTCGGGGGTGCATTCCTCGAACCAAAACCGCAAAACATCCTCGATTTCCCGCATCCCGCCTAAGTTCCTTCCAAATAGCGTCCGGCCAAATAGCGTCCGGGCGTGGCGCCCAGGCTTTTGCCGAACATCGCAATAAAGGCACTGGGGCTCTTATAGCCCAAATCATAAGCGATGGTGGTAACCGATTCCCCC
>JANQKX010000104.1 GCA_028280915.1 Kiloniellaceae bacterium | reverse complement strand
GGGAAAGGCCACGCGGGCCCGCTCATGGGCCGCCTCGGGAAGGTGATCGGGGAAGTGTTGGGAGAGAACGCGGATAACCTCCGTTTTGGCCCGGTCATGAATATCCCGGCCGCCGCGGTCCTGCCAATCCGCCGGCGGGCTCCGGTCGGCGAGGCGCGGATAAACGTATTCGCTTTCCATGAGGTCCAGGGTTTGCGGATGGCCCAGATAGTGACCGGGCCCGCGAATGGTTTCCTCGATGACCTCGACGGAAAGGCTGTCTTCGGTGACCTCGATGCCGCGCAGGCAGCGGCGGATGCTGGAAAGCATTTCGTCGTCGATCACCATGGCCTCGAAGGAGCATGCCAGCAAGCTGGCCAACATACCGGCCGATTCGTACAAAAAAGTCGGGCCGCTCAAGGAGGTCAAAAGCGCGGTGATGCCTTTCTCAAATCCCGCTTGGTTATCGGGCAGCTTGGAATCGGTCATGCTGGCCGCGGTCCCGCTGGGCAGATCGTAAAAGCCCATCATCTGCGCCAGCCCGGCGCTCAAGAGGGCCTGCTCCCCGCTGCCCCCGGTGAAGGCGCCCGTCCGCAGGTCCGATACAAAGGGCCAGCCGCCGGCAATCACGGGATGGCCGGGGCGCACCAGGTTTATGGCGGTCAAGGCGGCCAGGGTTTCCGCCACCACCTGGACCAGGGTCCCGGCCAGGGCCGCCGGCGCCGTGGCCCCCGATTGGGGGCCGGTCTGGCTATGGATGGGCATACCGATGCGCGCCGCCGCGGTGGCCACGTCGCTGCTGTCCTGGGCGAAGGTCAAGGGCGAAACGACGGTGGTGGCGTGGACCGACAGGCAGGGGCGGCGCCGAAACGCGCCTTCCGAACCCATCAGGCAATCCAGCAGCTTTTCGATGTCATATACGTGATCCGCCAAGGTGATGCTCGACCCCAGGTGTTTTGACGTCCCGGCGGCGCAGGCAAAGACCGTGTTCAGGTCCAGCTCCCGCCAGTCTTCCACATCGGTCGCGACGACGGGCCGCGTGAACCATTGAATGTTGTCCAAGGTGTCGCACAGCCTGGCCAGGTCATAGAGATCCGCCAGTGTCGCGGGACGATAGCGGTCGTCATCCGGGTCCAGCATTTGAACCGCCGCGCCGCCGGTCGCGAAGTGGAGATGACCCGGGCGGGCCTCCAGGTCATGCTTGGGGGATTGGCCATGCAAAACAAACGAGCGGCAGGCCCCGGCGATGGTATCCTCGATCAGCGCCGGCGGGAAAAGCAGGCGGCCCTGCTCCGTCATTTGACACCCGGCCTTGAGCGCCAAGCCTTGAACCGTGTCCGTGGCGCCGGCCATGCCGATCCGGCTCAAGACCGTGAGGGCGGCGCGATGAATACGCTCCATTTGCGCGGGCGTCAGGGGCTGATAAAATCCCGAGGCTATGCCCGCCGCTTGGGGCGCATCCCTCCCCACCACTCTTTGATGGCGCTTTTTCCGGCCGCCGCGGGCGGGAGGTAGCTTCTCGGTCATTGAGGACGGAATTCCATAATACAAAACTACAATGTTGTAATAAGAAA
>JANQKX010000043.1 GCA_028280915.1 Kiloniellaceae bacterium | reverse complement strand
CGACTTCAGGAAAACTTCCGGGACATGGCCGATTTGAGTGCCGGTGACATCCTGCGCCTCTCGCCCCAATTGCGGGCGGCCCTGAACCAGGCGGTCGAGGTGATTCATCCAGAAGACCCGACCATTCGCGGCGTCAGCCATATCCTGTGGACCGGCGCGCCGCGGGATCCGGCCGCCCAGGCCCGCAACGCGGTCTTCTACGGCGACAAGGCCATCGACCGCAGCCCCTGCGGCACGGGCACCTCGGCCCGCATGGCGCAATTGGTCGCCAGGGGTCGCTTAGAGGTCGGTTGCGACTTCGTGCACGAAAGCATTATTGGCAGCCTGTTCCACGGCTGGGTGGAAAGCCGCTGCCAGGTGGGCCCCTACGACGGTATTGTGCCCTCGGTGGCCGGCTGGGCGCGCATGACCGGGCTGAACACCATTTTTATCGACGAAAGGGACCCCTATGCCCACGGATTCCAGGTGGTCTGATTGATGACATCCCTTCAGCCCACGCCGTCCCTTGAACCGGCTGACACGCTACGGGCGCTTTTTGACGCGGCGCTGGCCGCCGCCGATCCGCGCCTGACCCTGCCCGCCCACCTGCCCGCGCCACCCAAGGGCCGCACGGTGGTGCTGGGCGCCGGCAAGGCCGCGGCGGCCATGGCCAAGGCGGTGGAGGACAATTGGGACGGTCCCCTGGAAGGGCTGGTGGTCACCCGTTACGACCATGGCCTTGATTGCAAGCGCATCAAGGTGGTGGAAGCGGCCCACCCGGTGCCCGACGCGGCCGGCCGCGCGGCGGCGGAGCAAATCCTCGCCATGGCGCGGGACCTGGGGCCGGACGACCTGCTTTTGTGCCTGATTTCCGGCGGCGGCTCGGCCCTTTTGAGTCTGCCGGCCGAGGGTATTGGCCTGACGGACAAACAGGACATCAACCGGGCGCTCCTGCGCTGCGGCGCGCGGATCGACGAGATGAACTGCCTGCGCAAGCACCTCTCGGCCATCAAGGGCGGCCGCCTGGCCGCCGCCGCGGCGCCGGCCCGGGTGGGGACCCTGCTGGTCTCGGACGTGCCCGGGGACGACCCGGCGGTGATCGCCTCGGGCCCCACGGTGCCCGATCCCACCAGCGTCGCGGACGCGCGCGGCATCCTGGACAAGTACCAGATCGCCATCTCGCCCCAGGTAGAGGCCTACCTGTCGGGGCCCCATAGCGAGACGCCGAAACCGGGCAACGCGATTTTTGACAACACCCAGGCCATCCTCATCTCCCGGCCCCAAGACGCCCTGGAGGCGGCTGCCGCCAAGGCGCGGGAATTGGGCGTGGCGCCGGTGATCCTGGGGGATTCCATCGAAGGCGAAGCCCGCGAGGTGGCCCAGGTCATGGCCGGCATTGCCCGCCAAGCGGCCCAGTTCGGCCAGCCCATACCCGCCCCTTGCGTGCTGCTTTCCGGCGGGGAAACCACGGTGACCCTGAAGGGCTCGGGCCGGGGCGGCCGCAACGCGGAATTTTTGCTGGCCCTGGCCGTGGCGCTGGATGGCCACCCGTCCATCTATGGCCTGGCCTGCGATACGGACGGCATCGACGGCAGCGAAGACAACGCGGGCGCCCTTTTCACGCCCGACAGCCTGGCACGGGCGCAGGTACAGGGCCTTACGGGCAAGGCCGCCTTGGCCAACAATGACGGTTATGGCTTTTTCTCCCAGTTGGGGGACCTGATCGTCACCGGGCCGACACGGACGAATGTCAATGATTTCAGGGCGGTGCTGGTGATGCCGAAGACAAGATAACTCATAAGGGGAAGAAATGATAAGACGGAACCGAAACGCGAAGATCATCGCCACTCTGGGGCCCAGTTCCTCGGACCCGCAGAACCTGGAGGCCTTGTTTCGCGCCGGCGCGGACGTCTTTCGCTTGAATTTCAGTCATGGAGAACACGCCGACCACCAACAGCGCCTGTTCAACATCCGCCAGTTGGAGCGCCAGGTGAACCGGCCCATCGCCATCCTGCTGGACCTGCAGGGCCCCAAGCTGCGGGTCGGCAAGCTGCGGGACGGCGAGGTGGAGTTGCTGCCCGGCAAGGCTTTCCGTCTGGACCTCTCGGAAGAGCCCGGTGACGAACACCGGGCGCCCCTGCCCCACCCTGAAATCTTCGCCGCCCTGAAACCCGGCATGACCATTCTTCTGGATGATGGCAAGCTGCGCTTGAGCGTGAAGGACTGCGGCCCCGACTTCGCCGAGACGGAGATCATGGCCGGCGGGCCCTTGCGGGACCGCAAGGGGGTCAACGTGCCCGGGGCGGTCCTGCCCATTTCCCCCCTCACCCCCAAGGACCGGGAGGATTTGGAGTTCGGCCTGGACCTGGGCGTGGACTGGGTGGCGCTCTCCTTCGTGCAGCGGCCCGAGGATATCGCCGAGGTGCGCCAGATCGTGGATGACCGGGCCGCCATCATGGCCAAGATCGAAAAACCCGCGGCCATCGATTGCCTGGATGCCCTGGTGGAACTTTGCGACGGGGTGATGGTGGCGCGAGGCGACCTTGGGGTGGAGATGCCGCCCGAGGAAGTGCCGGGCTTGCAAAAGACCATCATCCAAACCTGCCGCGAGGCGGGCACGCCGGTGGTCGTTGCCACCCAGATGCTGGAATCCATGATCGACGTGCCGGCGCCCACCCGGGCCGAAGCCTCGGACGTGGCCACGGCGGTCTACGACGGCGCGGACGCGGTCATGCTCTCGGCCGAGACCGCGGTGGGGCACTACCCGGTGGAGGCGGTCACCATGATGGAGCGGATCATCACCTCCACCGAGCACGCTCATTATTACCGCAATATCCTGCACGCCCACCCCAGCGCGCCCGACGCCACCGCCGCCGATGCCATCTCCGCCGCCTCGGCCCAGGTGGCCCATACTCTCTCAGCCGCGGCGATCGTGTGTTACACCATGTCCGGCTCCACCGCCTTGCGCGCCGCCCGGGAGCGGCCCGATGCCTCGATCCTGGTGCTCACCAATAAAAGGGACACGGCGCAACGCCTGGCTTTGCTGTGGGGCGCTCACTGCGTGCACACGGCCGATGTGAGCAGCACCCAGGAAATGGCGGAGAAGGCCTGCCGCATCGCCGCGCAAGAAGGTTACGCCAAGGCCGGCGATAAATTGGTGGTCATGGCGGGTGTCCCCTTCGGCACGCCGGGCACCACCAACCTGCTGCGCATCGCCACGGTCGGGTAAAGCAGAAAAGGGCAAGAGCCCCATGCGCAGCCGCAAAACCATCCACGTGGTCTCCTGCCATGCCGAGGGCGAAGTAGGGGATGTGATCGCCGGCGGGGTGGCGCCGCCACCGGGGGACAGCTTATGGGCGCAGCGGGACTTCATCGCCCGGGACGAGACCTTGCGCAACTTCGTGCTGAACGAACCCCGGGGCGGCGTGTTCCGCCACGTGAACCTGCTGGTCCCGCCCAAGCACCCGGAGGCCCAGATGGGCTTCATCATCATGGAGCCGGAAGACACGCCGCCCATGTCGGGCTCCAACTCCATCTGCGTGGCCACCGTGCTGCTGGACAGCGGCATCCTGCCCATGACCGAGCCGGAAACCCACTTGCTGCTGGAAGCGCCGGGCGGCCTGGTCCGGGTGCGCGCCCAGTGCAAAGACGGCAAGGCCGAGCGCATCACGGTGCAAAACCTGCCCAGCTTCGCCGCGCACCTGGACGCCCAACTCGAGGTCGAGGGCCTGGGCAGCCTCACCGTGGACACGGCCTATGGCGGGGACAGCTTCGTGGTGGTGGATGCCCGGGCCCTGGGTTTTGCCATCCGGGTGGACGAAGCCCGGGACTTGGCCCAACTGGGGGTGAAGATCACCCAAGCCGCCAATACCCAACTGGGGTTTTCCCATCCAGAGAACCCCCAGTGGGGACACATTTCCTTTTGCCTCTTCGCCGGGCCGGTAACGGATCACCCTGGACCCGAAGGGGGTCTCGCCACCCGCTCCGCCGTCACCGTGCGGCCGGGCAAGATCGACCGCTCGCCCACGGGCACCGCCCTCTCCGCCCGCATGGCCCTCCTGCAGGCCCGGGGTCTCATGAAGGAGGGCGAGTCCCTACACCAAAGATCGATCATTGATTCGCTTTTTGTCGGCCGCATCGCCGGCCTGACCCAAGTGGGCGACCGCCCGGCGATCATCCCGGAGATTTCCGGCCGGGCCTGGATCACCGGCACCCACCAACACCTGCTGGACCCCACCGACCCCTGGCCGGAAGGCTATCGGATTAACGACACTTGGGGCGTCGGTTAGGGCGGATACTAGCTGAGGGCGGCCGAAGGGCTCACCCCTCCCCGAAGCGGGCGGCGCGGCCGCCGCGGCGGCCTTGGCTGGGGAGTTTTTGGTTGAGCTGGTCGCGGCCGTAGAGGGCGGTTTCGCGCAGCAACTTGACCAGTTCGCCGCAGGCCCCGCCCGGCAGTTCGCCCTCGGCAATGCCGTAGTCTTGGACCAGGCGGCCGGCCACCTGACCCGCGTCTTGCTCCGGCCCCAGGCGCAAAAGCCAAGCCAGGATGATGTCCTGGGCCGGACCGGGGAAGTCGTCGCCCAGCTCGATCACCTCCTTGATCAGGCCGCCGGGATCGTCGTCACTGTGGTGTTCGGAAATGTATTTGATGCCCATCTTCTGCTCCACCGCAATCGCCCGCTCCAAACCCGCCGCTCACGCCTTGCGCAACAAGGTGAGCCTGGCCGGATTGTCGAAAAAATAGAAGCCGTCGCGCTGCTCCGCCGCCGCCTCAAAACTTTCTTTCAGCGACGCCCGGCAGCGCTCCAGGGCGGCCCGGCGACCGGCGTCGACCGCGGCCATGTTGGCGGCAAAGGCCTCGAAGCTGGGGTGGCGGATCTGCGCCAGGTATTCTTCCTCCGCCAGCATCACAAAGCTACCGTTGGCCACGGCGGCGCGGATGGCGGCCAGGGCCGCGGCCCGTACCTGGGTTTCATCGTCGATGGGCCGCACCATCTCAAAATAGGCGCCCTCGGCAATGGGCTCTTGGATGTAAAGCAGGCCGGCCGGCACCAGGACCCGCCGGGCCTCGGCCAGCGCCGCGGCCTGATCGCCGACGGGGACGTGGTGCAGGGAGTTGAAAAAGACCACCACGTCCTGGCTGGCATCGTCCAAGGGCAGATCTTCTCCCCGGCCGAAGAGGTATTTTTCCCCGGCGACCTTTTCCGCCGCCTGGGCCCGGTCCAGTTGGACCTGGGAGCATTCGATCCCGATCACCCGGGCGCCGCCCTTGGCCATCAGCCGCGCCAGAGCACCGTCGCCGCAGCCCACATCCGCGATCCGCTGCCCGGCCAGGGAGAGGTGATTTCTGAGCACCTCACGGTGCTTGCGCCGTTGCCGCTCCATGCTTGACCCTATCGAAGGCTTTCCAAAACAGTGAAAAGTCGTACGCGCAAAGCCGTCCCGCCACAAGACCTTCAGCGCCACGGGGTCTTCAGTGCCACAGGGCCCTCAGCGCTGGGCCGCCAGCTCGCGCAGGGCCTTGCGATCGATCTTGCCGGTGGGATTGAAGGGCATTTTATCGAGAACGATGATTTTTTCCGGCGCCTTGTAGCCCACCCGCGCGCGGGCAAAGTCGATCAAGGCACTGGGGCCGGGCGGGGGCCGGTCTGGGTCCAGTGTGACAAAGGCAAAGACGTCCTGGCCGAAATGGGGATCGTCCACCCCCACCACCCCGGCCAGGGCCACGGCCGGATGGGCCTCCAGCGCGCCTTCCACTTCCTGGGGATAGATGTTGAGGCCATTGTGGACGATGATCTGCTTGGCCCGGCCGCAGAACCAAAAATCCCCGTCTGCGTCCACGCGCATGATATCGCCGCTGTCGAACCAGCCGTCACGGAAGGCCTTGGCGGTCTCCGCGGGGTTTTCCCAATAGCCGGTCATGGTGCCCGGTGACTTGATCCACAAACGCCCTTCCCGCCCCTGGGGCACCTCGGCGCCCCCGTCATCCCGCAGGGAGAGGGAGACACCGGCGACCACATGGCCCAGGGACCCTGCCTTGCTGCCGCCCGACGGGGGCATGATCAGGACGCCGCCCGTTTCGGTCAGGCCATACCCCTCGCACACGGAAAGGCCGCTCAGGGCCGCCACATCGTCGCGCAATTGGTTGGAGAGTTTGTCGCCCGCCGTGATCAGGCTGCGCAGGCCGGCAAAATCCGCCGCCGTCGCCCCATGATCGTGGACCAGGGCATAGAGGATCGAGGGCAAGGTGGTCATCACCGTGGGGCGCAGCTGCCTGAGCAGTTCCAGGAGCTGGGCCGGGTCCCGTCGGCGGGCCACCCCCACGCAGGCGCCCATGGCCAGGCTGGTCAGGGTCAGCTTGACCCCGCCGCCATGGGAAAGGGAGACGGCGGGAAAGAGCCGATCCTCGCCGTCGATGATCAAATGGGAGGCGAAGGCGCCGAAGGTCCAGGCCAGGCCCCGCCGGCTGTGGGTCACGCCCTTGGGCCGCCCGGTACTGCCCGAGGTGAAGAGGATCACGGCCGGCGCTTCCGGCGCCGCTTCGACCAACGCCAGTTCCGGGGCCTCTTGCGCCAGCAATTGCTCAAAGCTGGGGCAGCCCTCCAGGGCGGGCGCCCCGTCCGCTACACCATAGGACACCAGGCCCAGGGGCAGCTTGGGGATTTCCTGGCTGGCCCGGACCGCCTCGGCCCTTTCGCCGTGGGCCAGGACCAGCTTGGCGCCGCTCAAGGCGATGGCGTGATCGATTTCCGCCGCCACGTATTCGTAGTTCAAGGGCGTGATCACCAAGCCGGCCCGCAGACAGGCCACATAGTGGACCACCAGTTCCACCCGGTTGGGCATGAGCGAGGCCACCCGGTCCCCGGGCTTAAGGCCCATGGCCAGCATGTGCCGGGCCCAGCGGGCGCTGGCCTGGTCCAGCTGGCGCCAGGTCCAGCTCGCGGCCAAGGAGCGCAGGGCCACGCCGTCCGGATCGCGGTCCAACCCCTTTTGCAACAGGGCGGCGAGGTCGACAGGTGCCGCCGCGGGCGGTCCGTTGATGGGCATGGGCCCCTCCTGCAATGGCCGGCGGCGATTATACGCCGGCCGGTAGCAAAAGGGGAAACCCTTTAGCCCGGCGCCGTCAGCGCGGCGACAAAGCGGTCCAACTCCGCCTCGGTGTTAAAATAATGGGGCGAGGCCCGCAGCATGGTGGGCAAGCGCCGTTTGTCCGCGTCCAGGCGGGTGGAGGACGGGCTGGAACAGGAGACGATGATGTTTTGCGCCGCCAGAGCCTGGGCCAGATCCTCGGCCTCCCGCCCGGCCAGGCTGAAGGTGACGATGCCGCACTTGCGCCGGCCCAAATCGTAAACCTGAGCGCCGGGCAGCGCCGCGATGCGGTCCCGCAGTCCCTGGGCCATGGCCGCGACCCGGGCCTCGATCGCCGGCATCCCTAAGGAAAGGGCGGTGTCCACCGCCACGCCCAGGCCGATCACGGCGGCGTAGTTGAACTCCCAATTCTCGAA
>JANQKX010000039.1 GCA_028280915.1 Kiloniellaceae bacterium | reverse complement strand
AAAAAGGCGCCGGGCGGTGTCGAAATCAATATCGATCTTCCCCTCCAGACGATCTTTCAGCACCTCCGATCCGTCGTTATGCAGGCCGCGCCGCCCCATGTCGATGGCCTCGATCTTGGCCGGACTGGCGGTCTTGATGGCCTCGAAGTAGCTCTCGCAAACCGTGAAATACTCCTTGACGATGCGCCGGAAGGGCATCAGGGGCAGACTGACCGAACCCAGAGCCGCGTCGTCTTCATCCCGGATATCGAAGATCAGACGGTTTTCCTCGATCTTGAGATAGAGGCTGTAAGGGCCGTCCGGCAGCCCTTCGGGCACGAAATAGTTTTGTTCCAAGAGGTCGAAGATGGCGACCTGGCGCTCGTGCTCCACTTCCGGGGAGCGGCGCACTACGCTATTTTCGTCCAGCACGACGTTGACCAGACTATGGGACCTGTTCGCTGCCGGTTGACCATCGGCCATGGCGTCTTCCTTTCGCCCAAAAGGGCGCTTCTTAGGAATCGCCCGCTTCAGCTTCGTCCAAGCGCAAGGAAATGGAAAGCGCGTGGGCCGTCAAGCCCTCAGATTGGGCGAGTTGAACTCCGCTGGGGCCGATGGCATCGATGCCCGCCCGGGCGCAGCCGATCAGCGACGTGCGCTTCATGAAATCCAAAACCGACAGGCCCGAGGAAAAGCGTGCCGACCGAGCGGTCGGCAAAACGTGATTGGGGCCGGCCACATAATCGCCCAAGGCCTCCGGCACCAAGCGTCCCAGGAAGATGGCGCCCGCGTGACGAATGGTCTTGGCCAGGGCCTCGGGCTCGGCCACGGCCAACTCCAAATGCTCCGGCGCTACCCGGTCCACCAAGGCGGCCGCTTGGGCCAGGTCCTTCACCAGGATGATCGCCCCGTGGTCGCGCCAACTCCGTCCCGCAATCTCCCGCCGCGACAGGGTGGTCAGCAAGTTGGCGATCTCCTGATCGACCGCAAGGGCAAAGTCTTTATCGTCGGTGATCAGAATGGACTGGGCCGCCGTGTCGTGTTCGGCCTGGGACAGCAGATCGGCGGCGATCCAGCGCGCCTTGTTGTGCCGGTCCGCCACCACCAGGATCTCGGAGGGGCCGGCGATCATGTCGATGCCCACCTTGCCGAAGACCTGGCGCTTGGCCACCGCCACATAGGCGTTGCCCGGCCCCACCACCTTGTCCACCGGCGCCACGCTCGCCGTGCCATAGGCCAGGGCCGCGACCGCCTGGGCGCCGCCGACCCGATAGGCTTCGCTAACCCCCGCCAGCCTGGCCGCCGCCATCACCAGCGGGTTGATCTCCCCGTCGGGCGTGGGCACCATCATCACCAGACGCTCGACCCCGGCGACCTTGGCCGGCACCGCGTTCATCAGCACCGAAGACGGATAGGACGCCAAGCCCCCCGGCACGTAAAGACCGGCGGATTCCAAGGGCGTCCAACGCCAGCCCAATTTCAGACCGGCAGGATCATCATAAAGCACATCCTCGGGCTTCTGCCGGCGGTGATAATCCTCGATGCGGTCGGCAGCGTGCTGCAAGGCATCCAACTGGGCATTGCTGCAGCGGGATACCGCCGCTTCGAATTCGGCTTCCGTGATCCGCAAGCCGTCCGCCGTGACGGCAAAGCGGTCGAACTTTTCCGTATACTCGGCCAGTGCGGCGTCACCCCGCGCGATCACCTGGGCGATGATCTCCTGCACCTGCTGAGAAACGTCGGCGGCGGTCTCCCGCTTGCCGTCGAGCAGGCTTTGAAACGCTTGCTGAAACTCGGGCGCGTCCGCGTCCAGGAACCAGCGCACTCCGGATTGGCTAGGCTGCATCGACCACCTCGCTGAATCGATCGATCAGTTGCCCCACCTCGCCATGGCGGGTCTTGAGGGCGGCCCGGTTGACGATGAGACGGGAGGTGATCTGGGCGATGGTCTCGATCTCTACCAGCCCGTTGGCGCGCAGGGTGGCACCACTGGAAACCAGGTCCACGATGCGCCGGCACAGGCCCAGGCTGGGCGCCAGCTCCATGGCCCCGTTAAGTTTGATGCATTCCGCCTGGACCCCCCGGGCGGCGAAATGACGCTTGGTCACTTCCGGATACTTGGTGGCCACGCGGATATGGCTCCACTTGCCCGGATCATCCTCTTGCGACAGATCCTGGGGCTCGGCCACCGACAAGCGGCAGTCGCCGATCTTCAGATCCAAGGGACTGTAGAGTTCGGGATAGTCGAACTCCATCAGCACGTCATTGCCCGCCACACCCAGATGAGCGGCGCCGAAGGCCACGAAGGTGGCCACGTCGAAAGAACGCACCCGCACGATGCGCAGGTTGGGCGCATTGGTGGCGAACAGCAGTTGCCGGGCCTTGTCGTCCTCGAAGGCCGGCTCGGGCACGATGCCGCAGCCCGCCAGCAGCGGCTTCAGCTCCTTCAAAATCCTGCCCTTGGGCAAGGCAAGAATAATCGTATCGTTGGCGGTCATGAATTCCTCTAATGAGTGCGGCGCGGCGACTGGCGGGCTCAGCCCGGCGCGGCGGCATCCTCTTCCCGGCTTTCCTCTTGGCGGTCATCCAGATGATGATCCGGCCGCCAGCGGGTGGGCCAAGCGCGCCCCAGGTCTTCCAGATGGCAGCGAATGGCGGACACATCCAGGCGTATGGCCGCCTCTTCCGAGAAGATCAAGGTGATCGCCTTTGGCTCGGCCTTGATGGTGAGCAGATTGAGGATTTCTTTTTTGTCCCCCGACGGCAGGCCGCGGCTTTGCACCTTCACCACCTTGTCAAAACACACGCCGCTGTTGATGCGCTCAAAGGGTGGCGGGCCGTCCTGATCCTCAAAACTGGCATCCTCGCCGGGCGGCTCGGGCGTGGGCTGGTTGGGGTCCTTGTCCGACCCCACCGACCAATTGAAACGGTTGACCACCAAGATGAAGCGCTTTTCCTTGCGCAAAAAGGTGACGTCGGTCATGGGCACCAGCGCGTCCTGCAGCACGGCGGCGATCACGTCCATGTCCTCGGGATCATGGGCCCGTAACTTCAACGGCGCTTTTTCCGACTCCGACATCCCCTCTTTCAACTCCTCATGCCGCGCTTTGAATGGGGCCGTCCCCCGACAAGCGCTCGATTTGCGCCCCGCAGGCGGCGAGCTTGCGCACCAGACGCTCGTAGCCCCGGTCGATGTGATAGACCCGGTTGATCATGGTCTCGCCCTCGGCCGCCAAGCCCGCCAAGACCAGCGATGCGCTGGCCCGAAGGTCCGTTGCCATCACCTGGGCCCCGGTCAGCTGGGCTTGTCCGCGCACCATGGCCGAATTGCCTTGCACATTAATATTGGCGCCCATTCTGC
>JANQKX010000181.1 GCA_028280915.1 Kiloniellaceae bacterium | reverse complement strand
GCGAACTGCTGGTCGGGCAGCTGATAGAGCTTGCCGTCCGGGCCGGTGGTGAAGGATTTACCGATGAAGTCGTCCACGTCCAGGGTCGGCAAGGTCACGTCCTTGCCCTCGCCTTCCATCCAGTCGGTCAGATTGACGGCCAATTGCAGGCGGGAGTGGGTGCCGATCAGGTCGGAGTCGTTGATGTAGGCGTCATAGAGGTTCCGGTTTGTCTGCATTTGGGTTTGCACCGCCTGCACCACCTCGCCTTCGCCCAAAAGCTGATGGTTGACCTTGATGCCGGTGATTTCCTCGAAGGCCTTGGCCAGCGTCTTGGATTCGTATTCATGGGTCGGAATGGTTTCCGACAGCACGTTGATTTCCATTCCTTGGAAGGGTTCGGCGGCCTTAACGAACCACTCCAGCTCCTTCAGTTGCTCTTCCGGGGTCAGCGTGGTCGGCTGGAATTCCGTTTCGGCCCAAGCCTTGGCCTCTTCCATGCCGGCTTGTGCCGTTCCGCTCACCGCAAACAACGCCGCCGCCGCAACGGCAAGCATCAACTGCTTTCTCATTCGGGCTTCCTCCCATTCATTTGTATGGTTAACGACAATATCTGAAAATAAACGAAGGTCAATCGAAAACTCTCGCTTCTTGAAATGGCGTCATGATTTGGGTATTAGTTTGCCATGCAAACGCGATTTTCCGCTCCGCAGAACCCGCCCATTCAGCCGCGCCAGTCGGATATCCTGGCCTATGCCCGGCACAACGGCCGGGTCACCGTGGAGCAGCTGTCCAAACATTTCGACGTGACGCCGCAAACCATCCGCAAGGACCTGAACGAGCTTTGCGAGCGCTCCCTGCTGCAACGGGTGCACGGGGGGGCCGTGGCCATCTCCGGGGTGACCAATTTCGGCTATGAGGCGCGGCGCAGCCTGGCCGCCCACGGCAAGCAGAGCATCGGCCAGCACGCCGCCGCCCTGGTGCCCAACGACTGCTCCATCCTGATCAATATCGGGACCACCACGGAACAGGTCGCCAGCGCCCTGAGGGCCAAGCAGGGGCTCATGGTGATCACCAATAATCTCAATGTTATCAACATACTGTCTGGCTATCCGGGAATCGAGATCATCGTCGCGGGTGGCGTTCTGCGCCATGCCGACGGAGGCATCGTGGGCGAGGCCGCGGTGGACTTCATCAAGCAGTTCAAGGTGGACTACGCCATCATCGGCACCTCGGCCATCGACGGGGACGGCTCCCTGCTGGACTACGACTATCGCGAGGTCAAGGTGACCCAAGCGATCATCGCCAACGCCCGGAAATCCATCCTGGTGGCCGATTCCATGAAATTCGAGCGCTCGGCCCCGGTGCGCATCGCCCATCTGTCCCAGATCGACTATTTTGTCACCGATAAAGCCCTGCCTGGGCCCCTGGCCAGCGTCTGCCTGGAAGGCGACGTTGAGGTTGTCGTCGCCAGTCCCGACCCTTAAGAAATTTCACGTCCGTTTATTTTCGTTGTCTTTCAATTTTTTTCCTTTTAACCTCAAAAAGGAAGAGGATAGCCGCGCTATTTTCGGAATTTTTTCGCTTTGCCAGGAGAATGATGAGGAGAATTATGCAGTGTACGACGTGGTGGTGATTGGCGGCGGCATCAACGGCTGTGGCGTTGCCCGCGATGCCGCCGGCCGGGGCTTGAAGGTCTTGCTGCTGGAAAAAGGCGACCTGGCCAACGGCACCTCCTGCGCCTCGACAAAGTTGGTGCACGGCGGCCTGCGCTATTTGGAACACTACGAATTTCAACTGGTCCGGGAGTCCCTTTTGGAACGGGAGGTGCTCTGGGGCATGGCGCCCCATATCATCTGGCCGCTGCGATTTGTTCTGCCGCACCATGGCGGCCTGCGCCCGGCCTGGCTGATCCGCTTGGGCCTGTTTCTCTACGACCACATCGGCGGCCGCAAGCTGCTGCCCGGCTGCAATACCCTGAACCTGACCCGGGACGCGGCCGGCGCGCCTCTACAGAACAAATATAAAAAGGCTTTTGAGTATTCCGACTGTTGGGTCGACGACGCCCGCTTGGTGGTGCTGAACGCCATGGATGCGCGCGACCGGGGCGCGGATGTGAAGGTGGGCTGCGAGATGACCGCGGCCGAACGCGACGGCGACACCTGGACCCTCACCTACCGGGACCACGGTCATGGCGATGAAAAAGGCGTGACCGCCCGGGCGGTGGTCAACGCCGGCGGCCCTTGGGTGGGGGACATCTTGACCAGGCGCATTCGGCAGAACCGCTCGGCCAAAGTGCGACTGGTCAAGGGCAGCCATATCGTGGTGCCGCGACACTTCGAGCACGACCGGGCCTATATTTTCCAAAATTCGGACAAGCGCATCGTCTTCGCCATCCCCTACGAAGACGATTTCACCCTGATCGGCACCACCGACGTGGATTTCTCCGGCGACCCGGACGACGTGGCCATATCCGAAGCGGAAGTCGATTACCTCTGTAGCGCGGTCAGCGGGTACTTCAAAAAAGAAGTGTCCCCGAAAAATGTCGTCTGGACCTATTCCGGGATCCGACCCCTTTACGACGACGGCACCCAAGCGGCGCAAAAGGCGACACGAGACTACGTTCTCGACTTGGATCATCCGGCGGGCCAAGCGCCGCTGCTGAACGTTTTTGGCGGCAAGATCACCACTTACCGACGCCTGTCGGAGGAAGTCATGGACAAGACCGCCCCCGCCCTGCCCCAGGCCGGGCCGGCCTGGACCGCCGGCGCCGGTCTGCCCGGTGGGGATTTCCCGGTTACCGAGCGCGCCGATGTGCTCCGGCAGCTGACCGAGGCTTACCCCGGCCTGCCGGCCCCTATGTTACGGCGCCTGGTGCGCAGCTACGGCACCCGCAGCTTTCAGATTCTCGAGGGGGTGAGCACCATCCAGGATTTGGGTCGGGATTTCGGTGCCGGCCTTTATGAACGTGAAGTCGCTTACTTGATCGAGCACGAATGGACCCGCACGGCCGAGGACGTGATCTGGCGCCGCAGCAAGTTGGGGCTGCGCCTAAGCCAGCCCCAAATCGACGGCCTCGCACAGTGGATGACGAAGCGGAACGCCAAGGTGTCTCCCTCAGCCGCGTAAATCCTAATTCCTCTCCAGCCCCGATAGCGCTCGTGAAAAGCGCGCCGCCACATAGTCGGCGAAACTGCGGGGGACCATCACCAGGAGCCCCGGGTCATCAGCGCCACGCGCCACCAGGGCCTTTTGCCCGAAGAGGCTGGTAAAACTGGCGCCATTCTCGGGGAAGGCCGAGTCATGAAGGTTGAAAGGTGTCCCTTGCGCCAGCACGTCCCTTGCTTCCGGGCCGAGCAGGTAAAAGGCCTCGTAAGAGTCGGACACTTCTACCACGGAGACGTCCTTGGCGGTGTCTTGCAAGTGCTTGAGGCGCGCCACCTGTTCCGCCGGCGGGGTGACCGCCAGCAAGAGCCAGTGGTCAGGCCCCAGCCAAAGCGCGGACCAGTTGGGCGACACGGTCATGCTGTTGGGCCGCGCCGGCGGCGCCAAAGCCAAATCCCGCAGGATAGCATCGGCCGCACCAGGGGTGGCCCGCACATCATAGACCAGATTGGGCGACCAGCGCCGGATTTCCGCATCGTAGGCCATGTCAGCTCCTCAAGCGCGCGCCGGTCGGGTCGTGAAAGACCGGCTCGGTGACGGTGGCCATGGCAATTCGGTCTTGCAGGCGTATGAAAATCTTTTCGCCTTGCCGGGCCCGGCCATCGGCGAGCAAGGCGAGCGCCACGACACGCTTTTGCACCACGCTCATCACGCAGGCGGAGACGAAACCCTCCGTTGCTTCCTTGCGGCCGCCCGGGGTGATGGGCGCCCCTTCGGGCAGCAGGGTTTCCGGGTCATCGGGCAAGAGGCCCACCAGCTCCCGGCGCGGGCCGGCGGCGGCGCGGCGAATCTCCAGCGCGCGCTTGCCGATGAAATCGGGCTTCTTGCGGGACACGATCCAGCCCATGCCCAAATCAAAGGGATCGGCGGTGCCGTCCACCTCGTGCCCCAGGGACAAAAAGCCCTTTTCCACCCGCAGCAGGTGACTGGTCTCCGAGCCCACGGGGGTGATGCCGAAGGGCCGGCCGGCCGCCATCATCTTGTCCCACAAAAGACGGCCCTGGCTTGCCGGCACGTTGACCTCATAGCTGAGCTCACCGGTGAAACTCACCCGGCACACCCGCGCGGCCAGGCCGGCCACTTGACCCTCCCGCAGAGTCATGAAGGGAAAGGCTTCGGGCGCCAAGTCGATATCCGTGCCCAGGCTGGCCATGAAGTCCCGCGCTTGCGGGCCGCAGACGGTCGCGTTGGCCCACTGCTCCGTCACCGGGGTGATCCAAACCCGCCAGTCGGGACGATGGACTTGCAGGATCTCTTCCAAGTGGCGGTAAACCCCATCCGCGTGGGCGGTCGAGGTTGACATGAGATAGTTGTCTTCACCCAGTTTAAAGGTGACACCATCATCCAGGATCAGACCGTCGTCGGTCAGCATCAGGCCGTAGCGCCCGTGGTTGATTTTGAGATTGGCCCAGACGTTGGTGTAAACCAGCTCCAGCAAGCGCAAGGCGTCGGGGCCGCGAAGGATGAACTTGCCCAGGGGCGTGCCGTCGTAGATGCCGAGCCCCGTACGAACGGCTTCCGCTTCCCGGCAAGCCGCCTGCAGCCAGTCCTCGCCATCTTGGGGATAGTATCCCGGCCGCCGCCAGCGGGCGCCCGCCTCGTACATCTCCGCGCCCTGGTCCTTGTGCCATTGGGTCATGGGGGTGTGACGATAGGTCAGGAACTCCGGCCCCGGGCGGGCGCCGGCCACGGCACCGAACTCCATGGGCACGTAGGGGGGGCGAAAGGTCGTGGTGCCCACCTGGTCCAAGGGGACACCCTGCAATCGGGCCAGGGCGCCGATCACGTTCACGTTGCCCGTCTTGCCTTGGTCCACGCCCATGCCCGCCGTGGTATAGCGCTTGGCGTGCTCCACGGCGCCAAAGCCCTCGCGCTGGGCCAGGGTCAAATCGGCGAGCGTGACGTCGTTTTGAATGTCTACAAAGGATTTTTTGTCGGCTTTTTCGGTCTCGGCGGTAGTAGAGCTGCCCGGCCCGCCCCAATCAGGCTTCAGATCGTAGGTGAAGGAACCCGCCCATGTGGGCGCGGTGACCTTGACCGGCCGATAACCGCAGGACTCGGCCGCGGCGCAGCCGGCCGCCGCTCCTTCCGCCAGGCAACCCGAAAGGTCAAAGGTGCCATTGGCGCTGCCGACGGCCCGCGCCGCCTCGATACCTTGATCGGGTAAAAAGGCCGCCAGCACTGGGTCGTAACGCAGACTACCCCGGGCCTGGGAAAACAGATGGACCGCCGGGTTCCAGCCGCCGGAAGAAGCGACCAAGTCACAGGCAAGCCTGATGTTTTCCCGGCCGTCCTCAGCCACGATATCCACAGCCGTGACACGTTTGTGTCCCCGGACGCCGACCAGACGAAAACCCAGATAGGTATCGATCTCCTCGGCCTTGGCCCGGTCGCACAGTTGCGGGGACACTTCCGGGCGCAGGTCGACCACGGCAGAGACGGAAACGCCCGCGGCGTTCAGGTCAAAGGCGCTCTGCCAGGCGGAGTCGTTGTTGGTGTAGATCACCGCCGTGGCACCGGCCCGCACGGCGAAGCGATTGGCGTAGCCCCGCGCCGCCGAGGCCAGCATGACGCCGGGCCGATCGTTGTTCACGAAGACCAGAGGCCGCTCGATGGCGCCGGTAGCCAAGATCACCTGACGGGCCCGCACCCGGCGGGTCCGCTGAAAGACGTGGGGCGCATCCGGCGCCCGTTCGGTGACCATGATCAGATTGTGCTCGCGATAGGCCCAGGCGGTGGCCTGTTGCAGGCAGGTCACGTTCGGCATGGCCGCCAGGCGGGCGCTGACGGCC
>JANQKX010000482.1 GCA_028280915.1 Kiloniellaceae bacterium | reverse complement strand
AGGCGCAGCCCCGACACCATCGCCCGGCTCCTGGCCCAGGTCACCGACCTGACCTTCGCGCCCTTGTCGGCGGTTTTTTCCCGCGTGGCGGACTTGAGGAAGGTCTTCGAGCGGGCCAAGGAAAACCGGGCCATGGGCCGGGGCACCCTGCTTTTCATCGACGAGATCCACCGCTTCAACCGGGCTCAGCAGGACGGCTTTTTGCCCTATGTGGAAAACGGCACGGTGGTTTTGGTAGGCGCGACCACGGAAAACCCGTCCTTTGAGCTCAACGCGGCGCTGTTGTCCCGGGCCCAGGTCTTGGTGCTGAAGCGCCTGGACGAGCGGGCCATGAACGAGATTCTCTCCCGGGCGGAGGCGAAAATGGGCCGCAGCCTGCCCCTCTCCCACGACGGGCGCCAGGCCTTGATCGCCATGGCCGACGGGGACGGGCGCTATCTGCTCAATCTCTGCGAGGAAATTTTTGCCCTCTTGCTGGAAAAGGATCAGGTCCTGGACGGCCACCGCCTGG
Organism: Kiloniellaceae bacterium; assembly: GCA_028280915.1. Lineage (GTDB taxonomy): Bacteria > Pseudomonadota > Alphaproteobacteria > Kiloniellales > Kiloniellaceae > JANQKX01. The sequence goes on along the minus strand of JANQKX010000482.1, from coordinate 8,175 downwards.
CCGAACTGGTGCAAAAGCGGGCGCCCCTGTACGACAAATCCCAGGAAGGGCACTACAACCTCATTTCCGCCCTGCACAAATCCCTGCGCGGTTCGGACTGCGACGCGGCGCTTTACTGGCTGGCCAGGATGCTGGCCGGCGGTGAGGACCCGCACTATATCGCCCGGCGCCTGGTGCGCTTCGCGGTGGAAGACATTGGGCTGGCTGATCCCCAGGCGCTGACCCAGTCCTTGGCGGCGTGGCAGGCCTTTGAGCGCCTGGGCAGCCCGGAAGGGGAGTTGGCGGTGGCCCAAGCGGTGATTTTCCTGGCGACCGCGCCGAAGTCCAATGCTGCCTATAGCGCCTATAAAGAGGCCATGTCGTCGGCCAAGAAGACCGGCTCGCTCAGCCCACCCATGCACATCTTGAACGCGCCCACCCGGCTGATGAAGGAACTGGGATACGGCAAAGGCTATGAATACGACCACAACAATGAAAGCGGCTTTTCCGGCCAGAACTACTTTCCCGACGGCATGGCACGGGAAGCCTTTTATCGGCCGGTGCAGTGGGGCTTCGAGCGGGAGATCCAAAAGCGCTTGGATTATTGGGCCAAGCTGCGCAACGACCGGGCTGGTTTTGGCGGTGATGAGGGCGGCGGCAGCTAGGCCAGCTCTGCGATTCCTGCGCGGCTGCCATTCTTGCTTGCCAATTGTACAAATACTCAAGAGGCGTATTTTAGACGACAAGTATTGGGGATTGATCTTTCGGCCAGGAAGCATTTTGTCGGGAAATGGCCGTTCTCTTAACGTATCGAGCCAAGGTGGCTTTGGATGAATTGGATGGGATTTCAAGCACCATTGCGTTGCCTGGAAGCCTGTCCGAGACCTGCCCTTTCTTGTCTGAATGAAAGGCGCGGGCCATGGAGCTTTTTGAAGGATGCGATGGCCAGGCCGTCGTCACTGATAACAAAAGTCGCGCTTTGCAGGCACTGGACCTGAAGGCACTAAGGGGAACGAGGAACGGAAGATGACGGACTATTGCATGCCCGAAAAGGGCAAGGCTGCTTTGTTGACGCTTGCCGCCCAACGGGATTTCGGCACGCCCGGGTCGCCCATCCGGGTGGACGGTCTGCCCCAGATCGTGCCGGTGATCCGGCAGATCCTGGACGGTTTTCGCCAAATGGGCGCGCCCATCTATCATTCGGTGCGCCTTTACCGGCCCGATGGCTCCAACGTGGATGCCTGCCGGCGCGGATGGGTCGAGGAAGGCGTGCGGTTTTTGATGCCCGGCAGCTTTGGCGCCGAAATTCTGGACGAACTCAAGCCGGAACCGGGTGCCCGTTTGGATTCAGAGCTGTTGCTGGCCGGCGATTTTCAAGAGATCGGTCCCAACGAAGAGGTGTTTTACCGGCCTCGCTGGGGCGCTTTTCACAAGACCGACCTGGAAGCCCGCTTGAAGGCGCAGGGCATCACCACTCTGGTGATTTGCGGCCTGGGCTCGGCGACCGGGACCAAAGCCACTGTATATGAAGCCAGCGCCCGGGATTTCCGCATCATTCTGGTGCCCGATGCCCTCTGCAGCATTTCCGACGAAGCCCTCAGCGACCTGGGCCGCATCGGCGTCTATCTGGTGCGCAGCGAGCGGTTTTTGCCCTGGATCCAAAGCGGTCCTCAGTCGCCGGTGGCGGCTTAAATCCGCGCCGCGCCGCGGCGCTTTCCCCGAAGATATTTGCCTGTCCCCCAGCCCTTTGTTAGTTCTTAGGAACTTTTTCGAAGCACGGGGGCCGTCGGGATGGGTGGCGATAGAAAAGGCGTGTTGGGCGCGGCGAAGCCATGAAGCTCATTTTGGCGATCGCCGCGGGCGGGGCCTTGGGCGCGGTGGGCCGCCATCTGGTGGCCAGCCGGGTCATGCACCTTCTGGGGCCGGGTTTTCCCTTCGGGACTCTGACCGTCAATATCCTGGGCTCTTTTGCCATGGGGCTGCTGCTCGGCGCCATGATGCAGTTTTGGTCCCCCTCGCCGGAATTGAGAGCTTTCCTGACGGTGGGGTTTTTGGGCGCCTTTACCACCTTTTCCACCTTTTCCATGGAGACGATCTTGCTCCTGGAGCGGAGTGATTATCTTTCCGCCGGCCTCTACGTGCTGTTTTCGGTGGCCTTCTCCCTGGCAGGCTTTTTCGCCGGCTTGTGGCTGCTCAGGGCGGTGGCGTCGTGAGCCAGGTCCAGCTTCTTGAAGTTGCCCCTGACGATGGGGATTGCCGCCTGGACCGCTGGTTCAAGCGCCATTTCCCCAGCGTGAAGCACGGCCAGCTGGAAAAACTGTTGCGCGGCGGGCAGATCCGCGTGGAGGGCAAGCGGGCCAAGAGTTCCACCCGCCTGCAAGCCGGCCAAACCGTGCGCGTGCCGCCATTGGATGAGGCGGCCCGGCGCAAGTCCGATGCCGTGCCGAGCCGGCCGGTCTCCAACAAGGAGCGCGAGGAGCTGCGGCGGCGCGTGCTCTATCGGGATGACTGGGTGCTCGGCCTGGACAAGCCGGCCGGACTGGCGGTGCAAGGGGGCTCGGGCCAGACCCGGCATTTGGACGGCCTGCTGGAAGCCTTGCGGTTCGAGGCGCCGGAGAAGCCCAAGCTGGTGCACCGGCTGGACAAGGATACCGCCGGCGTCTTGCTGCTGGGCCGGAACCGTCTCGCGGCCCGGCGCTTGGGGGATGCCTTTCGGGATAAAACCGCGCAGAAGGTCTATTGGGCCTTGGTGGCCGGCGTGCCGCCGGTGGCGCGGGGCCGCCTGGACTGGCCGCTGGAAAAGACGGCCCGGCCGAGCGGTGAAAAGGTTGGTCCGGCGGACGACGGCAAGGCCGCTTTGTCGTTTTTTCAGGTGGTGCAAAGCTATCAGAAAAAGGCGGCTTGGCTGATCCTGGTACCCATGACCGGCCGCACCCACCAATTGCGGGTGCACTGCGCCATGATGGGCACGCCCATCTTGGGCGACGGCAAGTACGGCGGCCCCGCGGCCTTTCCGGAGCGGCTGAAACTGCCGCCGCGCCTGATGCTGATGGCCAAGGAAATCGCCTTGCCCCATCCCGATGACGGCACCACCTTGCGTATCACGGCGCCCACGGCGCCCCATCTCGAAACGGCCATGGCCCAGCTCGGCTTGGACCCGGAACGGGCGGTTGCCGCAGCGGATCGTTTGCTGGCCTTCATGGAGGGGCAGCAGCATTCACCGGGCCTGGCGGGCCGCTAAAGCTGTCTTCCCCATGGGTCGACAAAATTCATTGACTTTACGGGCAGCCTGACGCGCTATTGTCTACGACCGGAACCCTCAAAATAGCGAGAGTTCAAAGCTGTTTTTAAGCTATTGAAAATGTTCGTTTAATTTGCCCGACTCGACCAAAGCCGAGTCGGCTTGCCTTGCTTGATTGTTGGCGTGCCAAGCCATGGCCCTGGCATGAGGGGCGATTGAAATGGAGGATCGAATACGATGACGCTAAAGCGAGTATTGATTGGCTTGGTCGTGCTTGTCGTTGCGGTGATTGTCGCCGGCTATGCCATTCTTTCGCAGATGGACATGGATCGCCTGCGCGGGATCATTGAAGCCGAGGCCAAGACCGCAACAGGCCGGGACCTGAAAATCGCCGGGCCCATCGATTTGAACATCTCCCTGACGCCGTCCATATCCGTTCAGGATGTGTCCTTTGCCAATACCAAGTGGGGCTCCGAGCCCAATATGGTAACGCTCAAGGAATTTGACGTTGAGGTGGCCATCCTGCCGCTCCTGTCTGGTGAAATCGAAGTCAAGCGGCTGGTATTCATCGAGCCGAAAATCCTCTTGGAGGTCAACCGAAAGGGCCGCGGCAATTGGGTGCTTGCCAAGCCAAAGGGTCAAGCCGCGGAAACCGCGCCGGAGCCCAGCGAACCGGCCGCCGATTCTGAGCCGGGCGAGTTGGTGTTCCCGACCATCGGGGAATTCACCATTCAAGGCGGATCGGTCATTTTTAAAAACCGCCAGACCAAGGAAAGATACAATCTGGCTTTGGACCAGGTGAACGCGACCACCGATGGGGCGACCACGGCCATGACCCTCTCCTTGACGGGCAGCTACAACGGGTCGCCCATCGAGATGCAGGCGGATATCGGCTCGATCGCAAATCTGGCGTCCGGGCAGAGTTCCAGCCTCAAGACGAACATCAAGGCGGGCGGCGCGGATCTGAAGGTCGATGGCACCTTGGCCAACAAGGCGGCCGGGCCCGAGTTTGATTTGCTGATCAATGTAGCCGGCAAGTCACTGGCCGATTTGTCCGATCTGGCCGGTACGCCCGTGCCGCCACTGGGCCCCTACAGCCTGAAGGCTGACCTGGTTGGGAAAGGCCAGACCTACAAGGTCAGCGACATGGCCTTGACCATGGGCCAGAGCGATCTGTCCGGCGACGCGGAAGTGTCTTTGGCGGGCGAGCGCCCCGCCGTTACCGCGGCGCTTGCCTCGAAGCTGTTCGACATGAAGGATTTCAGCGCCGAGGCGGAGCAGAAAAAGAAGAAGAAAAAGGCCAAGAAAGAAGAGCCGGCGCAGAAACCCGGCGAAGAATCGAAGTTCGTTTTCACCAAGGACCCCTTGCCGCTGGATGGCTTGTCGGCGGCCGATGCGAACGTGAAGGTGAATGTGGCCGAGGCACGCCTTGCCGACAAGATGAAGGTCAACGACATCGAGGTGGTGGTTGACCTGCAAAACGGCCATTTGAAGGTCAGTCCCCTGTCGGCGGTCTTTGCCGAGGGCAAGATCGACGGCGGCGTCGATGTGAACTCGGCAGTGAAAAAGCCCGAGGTGGCCGTGGATATCGTGGCCAGCGGTATCAACTACGGGAAGCTGCTCAAGGAAATGGACATTGAAAAGAACGTGGCGGGCAAGATCAATGTCGACGTGGCCCTGGCCGGCCGCGGCAAGTCCATGCGGCAAATCGCCTCCACCTTGTCCGGCAACACTTCCATCGTTACCCAAAACGGGACCATCAACAACCGTGTGATCAAGATCCTGGCCGTGGGCCTGGACAACGTGATGGGTCCTCTCTTGGCCGGCGAGAATAACGTGCAGCTGCATTGCTTCGTGAGCAAGTTCAAGATCAACAAAGGCCAGGCCAACAGCAAGGCCTTCTTGCTGGATAGCGAGGTCTTGACGGTGATCGGGTCCGGCAAGGTGAACCTGAAAAAGGAAACCCTGGACCTGCATTTCGATACCGCCACGACGGAGGCGAGCCTGTCGAGCCTTGCCATTCCCTTCGACGTCACGGGCACCTTAAAGCAGCCCAAGGTCAAGGCCGATGCCTTGGGGGCGGCATCCAGTGCCGCCAAAGCGGTGAGCGGCCTGGCCGACGACGACTCCCTGCTGGGCCAGATCGCCAAAACCGCTGACGAGACCCTGTCCGGCGGCGAGCAGCAAGCCGCGTCTGGGGAGGGACTTTGTCAACAAGCCCTGACCGGCAAAAAGCCCAAAACCAATAAAAAATCCAAGAAGAAAACGGAATCCGGTGACAAGGCCAGCGGCACCGATGCCTTGAAAGAGGTCGAGGACAACTTGAAAAAGTCTCTCGGGTTTGACTAGGCGGCATGGCTGGTTCGGCGCGCCGCTTTTACCAAGAGGTATCGCTCCGCGCGGGCGCGGGCGGGCATGAAGTGCTGCTCGACGGCCGGCCGGTGCGTACGCCGGCAAAAAATCTCCTGACCCTGCCCGCCAAAGACCTCGCCGAGGCCATTGCCGAGGAGTGGCGCGCGCAAGAGGATGAGATCCGGCCCGACCGAATGCCGATCATGTCCATGACGTGTACGGGCATCGATCATGTGATGCCCCGCCAGGGGGAGATCGCCGAACAGGTGGCGGCCTACGCGGCCCATGATCTGGTGTGCTACTGGGCCGGGGATCAGCCCGAGCTGATGGCGCGGCAGCAGGCCCTGTGGCAGCCTTTGCTGGATTGGGCTGCGCTGAATTTCGACGCGCCCTTGACCGTGGTGAAAGGTATCTTGCCGATAGAGCAGCCCGAGAGCAGCCGGCAGGCGCTGGCGGCCGTGGTGCGGGCCCACGCGCCCTTGCCCCTGGCGGCCCTGGGGGCGGCGACCCAGGCGGCGGGGTCGCTGATTATCGGCCTGGCACTCATGCGCGGCCGTCTGAGCGTTGACGGGGCCTTTGAAAGTTGCCTGGTCGACGAACTCTATCAAGCTGAGCTATGGGGCGCGGATCAGGAGGCCAAGGCCCGGCGGGAGGCCATCCGGGAAGAACTGGCCACGGCCGCGCGTTTTATGGCGCTTTTGCCTGCCTCATAGGCGGCTTTTCCAATGGGCCGCACCGTGCTATTTCTTTCGATCCACGGGCGATTTCGGACCAGGCTCGGTGGTGCCGGGCCTGGTCTTTTGCTTTGGCGGAAGGCGGCCGCGCGATCTCGCGATCGGTCCGACCGTCAAAGCCCCTTGGCCCGATGGTGTTTTACCGGGGGTTAGTTGAGTAGGGACGAGTTGGCGATGCAGGAAATTATTGCGCAGTTGGACAGAAAACGGGCGGAAGCACGGCTGGGGGGCGGTCAACGTCGCATGGATGCCCAACACGCCAAGGGTAAGTTGACGGCCCGGGAGCGTTTGGATGTTTTGCTGGACGAAGGCTCCTTTGAAGAGTGGGACATGTTCGTCGAGCATCGCTGCAGCGATTACGGCATGGGCGAGCAAAAGGTCCCCAGCGACGGCGTGGTCACCGGTCATGGCACCATCAACGGGCGCTTGGTGTTCGTCTTCAGCCAGGATTTCACGGTTTTTGGCGGCTCTTTGTCGGAGGCTCATGCGGAAAAGATCTGCAAGGTCATGGATCAGGCGCTCCGAGTCGGGGCGCCGGTGATCGGCCTCAACGATTCCGGCGGCGCGCGCATTCAAGAAGGCGTGGCCTCCCTTGGCGGCTACGCGGAGGTTTTTCAGCGCAATGTGCTGGCCTCGGGCGTGGTGCCGCAGATTTCCATGATCATGGGCCCCTGTGCCGGCGGCGCGGTCTATTCGCCGGCCATGACCGACTTCATCTTCATGGTCAAGGACAGCGCCAACATGTTCGTGACCGGACCGGACGTGGTCAAGACCGTGACCCACGAAACGGTCACCGCCGAGGATCTGGGCGGGGCGACAACCCATTCCACTAAGTCGGGCGTGGCCGATTTGGCTTTCGAGAACGATATCGAAGCGCTGCTGGAACTGCGTCGCTTTTTTGACTTCCTGCCCGCCTCGAACCGGGAGGACCCGCCCTATCGGCCGAGCGCCGACCCGGCCAAGCGGGACGACTATTCCCTGGATAACCTGGTGCCGCCCGATCCGGCCAAGCCTTACAACATGAAGGAGCTGATCGAAAAGGTCGTGGACGACCGGGACTTTTTCGAGCTTCAGCCCAACTACGCCGGCAATATCATCATCGGTTTGGCCCGCATGGAAGGGCGCACGGTGGGCATTGTGGCCAACCAGCCCATGGTCCTGGCCGGCTGTTTGGACATCGCCTCGTCCATCAAGGCGGCCCGTTTTGTCCGCTTTTGTGACTGCTTCAATATTCCCATCGTCACCTTTGTGGATGTGCCCGGTTTCTTGCCCGGCACCTCCCAGGAATACAACGGCATCATCAAACACGGCGCCAAGCTGCTGTTCGCCTTTGCCGAGGCGACGGTGCCCAAGGTGACGGTGATCACCCGCAAGGCCTATGGCGGGGCTTATGTGGTTATGTCGTCCAAACATATCCGCGGCGATGTGAATTTCGCTTGGCCCACGGCGGAGATCGCCGTGATGGGATCAAAAGGGGCGGTGGAAATCATCTTCCGTGCCGATATCGGCGATCCCGAGAAGATCGCCGCGCGCACGGCGGAATATCAAAATCGATTTGCCAATCCCTTCGTGGCGGCCTCGCGGGGCTATCTGGATGACGTGATCATGCCCCATGGCACCCGGCGGCGGATCGCCAAGGCGCTGCGTATCCTGCGCAGCAAGCAATTGGAAAATCCCTGGAAAAAGCATGACAATCTGCCGCTTTAGCCGGCGCGGGATCGTGGCTGTGATGTCAGGGCATAAATGAAAGTTGGGGGTCTTAGGACGTTGTTTGACAAGATTTTGATTGCCAACCGGGGCGGAATTGCCTGCCGGATTATCCGAAGCTGCAAAGCCATGGGAATCAAGCCCGTCGCGGTCTATTCAACG
>JANQKX010000480.1 GCA_028280915.1 Kiloniellaceae bacterium | reverse complement strand
TTCTCGGTCTGGGTTTGGGGTCGGGAGGTAATGGTCAGCCGGGAAACCGCGCCAATGGACGGCAAGGCCTCGCCGCGAAACCCCAGGGTATGGATGTGGACCAGATCGTCTTCCGGCAGCTTGGAAGTGGCATGGCGCTCAATGGCCAAGGCCAACTCATCGCCGGTCATGCCCCGGCCGTCGTCCGTCACGGAGATCAACTGACGTCCGCCGTCGCGCATGACCACGTCGATTTGCCGGGCCCCCGCGTCCAACGCGTTTTCCACCAGTTCCTTCACCGCCGCGGCCGGCCGCTCGATCACCTCGCCGGCGGCTATGCGGTTCACCAATGTTTCCGGCAATCGGCGCAGTGCCAAGGATCGATCCCGTCAAGAAAGGCAACAACTAACGACGCCAGACTCGGATGAATCGGACCAGGCGGCCCAAGCGACTCCAGCGCCGGGAGACTAGCAGAAGCGATTGCCGTCAGAAAGAGAACAAGCCGGGAATGGGGCGATAAAGACGGATTGAATGGGAGCGTTCAGCCGCGCCCGGCCGAATGGCCGTCAGCTCTTGCTTTCGCTGTCCGTTCCGCCGTCCGGGCCCAAAGTCGTGGGCTCCAGGCCCGTGGGCTGCCCGACCACCACCACCGAGAGGTCGTCGCTGCGGTAGAGGCGTTCGGCCACCCGCCGGGCGTCGTCGATGGTCACCGCTTCGATGTAGTCGTTGCGCTGATCGATATAGTCGATGCCCAGATCGGCCAGCTGCATGCCCACCAGCATGCCGGCGATGGCGCCCGAGCTGGAAAAACGCAAGGGAAAAGAGCCGGTCAGGTAGGTTTTGGCATCGGCCAGTTCCTGATCCGTGGGCCCCTCGGTGGCCATGCGTTCCCATTCCTGGCGGATCAGGGAAAGGGACTGGGCCACCCGGCTGTTCTGGGTCGCGACCCCGCCCAGCACCAAGGCCGACCGCTGCAAGGGATTGATGTAGGAATAGACCGAATAAGCCAGGCCGCGTTTTTCCCGCACCTCTTCATAAAGGCGGGAGGCAAAGCCGCCCCCGCCCAAAATGTAGTTGACCACGTAAGCGGTATAATAGTCCGGGTCGTCCCGTTTCAGCCCGCCGTGCCCGAAGGCCACCACCGACTGGGGGATTTCCTTTTCGATGATCAACAGCTCCCCGGCGCCATGGGGCTCGGTCTCGGCCACGGCCAGGGGCGACGCGCTTTCCGGCAAGGCCAAAAAGGTTTCATCCAACCTCTGGGCCAGTTCCTCGGCGGTGATGTCCCCCACCACGCCGATGAAAAGCTGATCCCGGGCGAAACGCTCGGCCACGAATTGCCGCAAATCTTCTTTTGTGAGCGCGGCCACGGTTTCGGGCAGTCCGCGCACGGGCACCCCATAGGCGTGATCCGGGAACATGAGCTTGCGCAGGCTCCGGCTCACGATCATGTCCGGGTCTTCCGCCTCCATGCGCAGACCGGCCAGCAACTGGGCGCGGATCCGTTCCACGGGCTCCGTATCGAAGCGGGGCTCGGTCAGGGCCAGCTTCAGCAGGTCAAAGGCCTCGTCCCGGTTTTCCGTCAAGCTGCGCAGGGAGCCGTTGAAATTGTCCAAGCCGGCGGAAAAACGCAAATGGATGGAAAGATCGTCCAACTTGCCCTGAAAGGCCTTGGAATCGTAGGGCCCGGCCCCTTCATCGATGGTGGAGGCGACCATGTTGGCCAGGCCGGCTTTCTCGGCCGGATTCATGGCAGCGCCGCCACGAAAGGCCATTTCCAGGGAAATGATGGGATTGGTGTGATCCTCCACCAACCAAGCCTCGATGCCGCCGGGGCTGACCACCCGCTTGACCTCCACCGCCTTGGCTTGGGAGGCCATGAGGACAAAGAGGGAAAGGACCACCAGCAGGAACGGCCAAATCTGCGCCCGCTGCTTGGCGTCACTTTGGGAACGGGACAGGGCGATGGCCCGTGCCTTCTTTTGTCGTTGCTGTATCATAAGCGAATGGTCCAAAGGGCAGTGGAAAAGGCGGTGACTGTGACCCTAACCTTGGTCAGGTGACGGGCTTGGGCAAGAGCCTTGAGGTGACGGAGTTGTTGTCCTTCAGCACTTGGCGCGCCACGGCATTGATCTGCTCCACGGTGACGGCCTGGATGCGCTCGGGCCAGTTTTCAACGTCTTCCACGCTGCGACCGGTGGTCATGGCCCGGCCGATCACCCGCGGCGCCGTGTTCAGACTATCCCGGGCAAAGACCGCGGCCGCGGCCAGCCGCTGTTTGGCACCTTCAACCTCTTCCGGGGTTACCCCCTCCCGGCGCACCTGATCGATGGCGGCGCGCAAGGCTGCCTCCACCTGTTCCATGTCCGTATCGGGCCGGGGCGCGGCGTAGAAGGAGAACGCGGTCTGATCGTAACTGTCACCGCTGTAACCCGCCCCCGCCGCGGCGGCAATGCCCTGATCGATCACCAGGTCGGTGTAAAGCCGGCTGGTGGTGCCCCCGCCCAAGATCTCGCTCAAGAGCTCCAAAGCATAGGCCTCGCCTTCCGTACCCGTGCGGTAGCTGGGCGCCAGATACTGGATGGAGACCGAGGGCTGGTTCACCCGGGGCGATTCCAAAACGACGGTGCGGGCCGCATTGTGGGGCGGCTCCATGATCCGCTGGCGCTCCGGGAGATCCACCGCCGGGATGGGACCGTAGTGCTTCTCTGCCAAGGCCCTCACCTCGTCCACGGTCACGTCGCCCGCCACGATCACGATGGCATTGTTGGGGCCGTACCAGCGGTTATAAAAATCCAGGGCCGTTTGGGTGTTGAGCTCCGTGATCTCGTGGTCCCAGCCGATGATGGGGATACGGTAGGGGTGGTTCAGATAGAGGCTGGCCCGGGCCACCTCGCCCAGCTGGCCGCCCGGGTTGTTGTCGATGCGGCTGCGGCGCTCCTCGCGCACCACCTCCCGCTCGGGCAGCACCACCGCGTCGGTGAGCACCAGGTTGGTCATGCGGTCCGCCTCCAGGCCCATGACGATGTCCAGGCGGTCCTTGGCCACGGTCTGGTGATAGGCCGTGAAGTCCCAGGACGTGAAGGCGTTCTCCCGCCCGCCGTTCTGGGCCACGATTTCCGAAAACTCGCCCGGCGCCAGGGTCTTGGTGCCCTTGAACATGAGGTGCTCCAGGAAATGGGCGATGCCCGATTCCCCCGGCGCCTCGTCGGCGGCGCCCACCTTGTACCAGATCATATGGGTGGCGATGGGCGCCCGGTTATTCTCCACCACCACCACGGTCAAGCCGTTGTCCAGGGTAAAGACCTTGGGATCAAAAACCCGCGCCGAGGCCAAACCGGCCGGCCAAGCCAAAATCAGTATAAGGGCGATGGTCAAAAGGCTGCGGAAGGATTGGGACTTGGGGCTGGCCGACATGCCAAGACGTCTCCCTAGTGGGTTTAGCTTTACCTTACGGAATGCTCTTTACATGGCCACAAAGCGACGCGGCGGCAACAAAAGGCAGAAAAAACAATCTCATTTCAACACGTTACAGGACAAATTGCCGATCCTGCCGCCGTTCATGAAGACCCTGTGACCAAATGTTTATATGCCAGTCGCCCAGCATCCAACAACCGGCCTAACAGGAAGTTTACAAGGATGTAATCATCCGGAAAGGTCGGCGGGAGACGTGGGTGACGGAAGGCGTGGACGGCACGGGCGTGCCGCATCACCAGCCACCTTGATTTCCGCATCTTGTCTGGTTCTTCCCGATGACTGTTACCTAAAGGCTCGACAAGAATATGTCGTCAGTTTTAGGTCGAACCATAAGAGAATTAACATCTATTTATTGTTTTGATTGTATGTTGTCAGAACATGCAACAATTAAAATTCCCAGATACCAGATGAGTTTCTCCACTAAATCAATTGTTTGGTATAGGCGAATGCGGCCTCGGAGCTTAGTCGCCGCAACTGTAATTGCACAACTCTCATCGCCGGTCATGGCAGCGGACGAATCGGTCTGCAATCAACTCTTTTCAGCCTCCGCCTCGATAGTTTCAAACAAACAAATGGGACGGAATGAAAGTGAGTTAAAGGCAGCGCTTCCTCCAAAAAATCACGCCGATTCTGATGTTTCAGGTTCATCAAATCAGGCGTATTTTCTATTCCAACTCTATGAGATGGTTGACGAAGTTTATGCTGGAGCAACTCCAGACCAATTCGCCTATTCAGTTTACCGTACAGAGAAGTGCCACAGAGAGATTAGTGGCCTCTGGACCCCTGGTTCCTTTGAAGATGTGAGAGAAAACTTGGCGAAGTGTTCTCAGATGGGGCAGCAGGCAGCCATTAACTGCGCAATGAAAGCCGCCGGATCTCAACCATAATCATTCCATCAGTGGCGCCGTCCTGATTTAGATCGGCGTCTTTTTTAAGCCAACTGCTTTCCAGCTTCTTCATGATTGCTAAGCCGCCGGCAGGCCCTCTCGGGACTTGCCGCGCCCGCCCTAACGCGCCGCCACATCGATCCCAACTCGCGAACCGATGTGCACTGTGATACCGTCCCAATGCTGATATCTTCTGGCTAGTACAAAGAATTCGATGGAGAGTGGCGATGGACGATGCGGTGACGCTCACGCGGGAGGAGACCGGCGCCGAGTTGGCGCGAGGTTATGAGGCAGTGAACGGGGCGCTGGAGGGCACCGGGATTTGGCTGGCGCCCCTGCCCCTGGACGGCGTGCCGGCGGACATCAAAGATCTGCTCGCAAAACCGGCCCTGACGGCGGAGGAGAATACCCGGGTCAAGGAGCACTTTCTGCTGTCGCGAGAGAAGTGCCTTGTGGCGATCGCAGCGGCGGGGCGCGAACCGCAGGTGCCGGGCGGCGGGTCCATGGCGGCCTATTGCGACACGACCCAGGTGCAATACCCCCAGCTCTGGGTGGTGGCGGCCGAGATTGATTTTTCCGGCTTTTATCCCTTTCACGTCAATCAGACGGACGATGGCACCGGCACGGACGAAATCGGCCAGATGCTCAGTGGCCGGCTGATGCGCTATCGCTATCCGGTGCTTGGCGGGGTGGTGCTGACCATGAGCTGCCTGCCCCAGTTGGGATGGCTGTTTAGCTTCAGCGGGGTTCAGCCCCACGGAGGTATCTTGGACGAGACGGAAGTGGGCAGTAAGATTCTCGTACAGGTGCTGGGGCCAGAGAGGTTTCAAGCCCGCCCGGCGGCGTAACTCCGACAGCAAGCCCGAAGCGCGCCGGCACACATTTAAATCGACTTGTAGCCTTTTGGGTCGTGCGGCGACTCAAGCAGTTTGCCCTCATACTTTGGCAGATCATCATTCATCTGCAGCCAAGGAAGTTTGCTGTCATAGTTGACGTGGAACGTGGGTTCGAAGTCCGCGGGGTCCTCCAAGGACGCGGCATAGAGGTGCATGCCGCCCGGGTAGTGAGCCGCCTCAAATCCCATGGGCGAGCCGCAGGTCGCGCAGAAGTGCCGCCACACGCCTTTGGAGCTTTCCAAGGTTTTTGGCGCCTCTCCCAACCATTTGAAATTTTTGACGGGCACGCCGAGCCAGGCAACCACCGGCGCGGCACAATTGCGGCGGCAATCGTCGCAATG
>JANQKX010000001.1 GCA_028280915.1 Kiloniellaceae bacterium | reverse complement strand
TGTTCCCCAACGTTGATTTTTATTCGGGCATTATCCTGAAGGCCATGGGCTTCCCCACCTCCATGCTCACGGTGCTCTTCGCCGTGGCGCGCACGGTGGGCTGGGTGGCCCAGTGGCGCGAGATGATCGCCGACCCCCATCAACGCATCAGCCGTCCGCGCCAGCTCTACACCGGTCACGACAAACGGGACTATATTCCCTTGAGTGATCGCTAAATCGGTTCCGAGGGCCGGATCAGGGAGAGGATTTCCAAGGCGGCGGAACGACTAGGCGGTCCGTCGTCGGGCTTTAGCTTGGCCGTCATCTCTTGGTAACCGTCAAGTTGACTTTGCCTCACCTCTGGGTCATCGAAAAGTCGTCGCAATTCCGCGGCGATTTTGTCGGGCGTGCAGTCCCACTGGAGCAGCTCGGGCTGCAGGGCCCGCCCCAGCAGGATGTTGGGCAGGCTGACAAAGCGGATCTTCAACAGCCGCTTGGCAACCTGGGCGGAAAGGGCATTGACCTTATAGGCGATCACGGCCGGGACGCCGGCCACGGCCAGTTCCACCGCCACCGTGCCAGAAGCCGCCAGGGCCAAATCCGAAGCCGCGAAGACCGCCTGCTTCTCCGCCGGGTCGCGGATGACCTGGACCGGCTGGCCCCAGCTTCCAACGGCGTCTTCAACCAGATCGGCCACCGTGGGCACCGTGGGCAAAACCAGGCGCAAGCCGGGCATGGCCGGCGTCACTCGTTCCATAACTTCTTGAAATATCGGCAACAATCGAGCCACCTCGCCGCGGCGGCTGCCGGGCAGGAGGCACAGAACGACATCCTCGCGCGTCATGCCATGGCGCTCGCGGAAGGCCGCGCCCAGGGCGGTTCTTTCCGCGCCGGACCCGGGTCCCAACTCCACCACCGGATGCCCGACGAACTTGGTTTTAAGACCATGGACCTCAAAATAGGGCGGCTCGAAAGGCAAGAGGGCCAAGAGGCGGTCCAGGTAGCCCGCCACCTGCTTGGCGCGCCAGGCCTTCCAGGCCCAGACCGAGGGCGCCACGTAGTGCACCAAGGGAATGCCCTTGCCCCTCAGCCGCTTGCTCACCCGCAGGGTAAATCCGGGCGAATCGATGGTGACCACCACGGCTGGGCGCGCCGTCTCCACCGCCGCTACGGTCGCCTTGATGCGCTGATAAATCTTGGCCACGTGAGGCAGCACTTCCAGCAGGCCCATGACCGCGAAGTCACTGAGGGGAAAGAGACTTTTCAGCCCTTCCCCTTCCATTTGCGGGCCGCCGATACCGGCAAAACGCAGTTGGCCCTCTGTCTCGCGCTTGAGCGCCCGCATCAGGAGGGCGCCCAACTGATCCCCCGACGGTTCCCCAGCGATAAGAAAAATCAAGGGCGCGTCGGCAGCGGGCGAAGCGGTCATGACGGGGCTGAAATGCCGATCAAAAACAGACCCTCGGCGTCGGCGCGGGCGGTCAGGCCGTCCCGGTCCAGCACCAAGGCCCCGCCGGCTTCCACCGCGATACCGGCCAGCCCCGCCTTCTTGGCCTGGTCCAGGGTGCGCTTGCCGATGGTGGGCAGGTCCACCCGCCGTTCCTGGTTCGGCTTTTTCAGTTTGACCAGAACACCGCCGGGGCCATCCCGGCGCAGGCCGGCGCAGCGCTCCAATAAAGCATCCGTCCCCTCGACGGCTTCCACGCCCAGGACCAGGCCCTGCTGCACCACCACCGACTGGCCCACGTCCACGGCGCCAAGCGCGCGCGCCACGGCAATGCCCCGCTGGATATCGGCCTCGCCTTGGGGGTCGGGACGATGCTGTCCATAACAACCTTCCGGCGCCAACAGCTGCCGTAAAAGATCGTCCGCGCCGATGATGCGGAAGCCTTGCTCCTCCAGGATCCGAACGATACCGCCGAGCAGGCCGTCATCGCCCAAACTGGAAAAGCCAATCTTGCTCAGGGTTTTGAGGGTCCACAGGTCGGGCTTTAACTCGGCCAAGCTGGGCCGTTTCATGGGGCCGGCCATGACCACCTCCGCGACCCCTTCTTTTTTCAGGCGGTCGATCGCCTCGCCCGCCGCGCCCAAGCGGAACCAGCCGTGGGGCTTATCGGCGACCAAATCCGGGTCGGTCTGCCCCTCAAAGGCCACTATGAAATAGGGGCGTTCGCTTTCCAGGCAAAAGCGCGCCAGCGCGGCCGGCAGGTCCCCCCCACCGGCTATGATGCCGAGCTTGTCCGCCATTGATCACCTGCTGACATGATTATTTGGGCTGGAGGATTCCCAGTGAAGATTGCTGGTCGATAAAGTCCAATATCTGACCGATCTGCTCATCATCGCCATAACCTTGCGCGACCTTTTTGCGCCGCTCTGCAAAGGACCCCTCGCTTTCGAACAGGGCCTCATAGGCATCCAATAAACGCTGGATGTTTTCCCGCTCGAGCCCGGTCCGCTTCAGGCCGACCACGTTGAGCCCGCGCAGACGCGCCCGGTCGCCCATGACCAAACCATAGGGGATGACGTCGTGCTCCACCCCGGACATGCCCCCGATCATGGCGTTGCGGCCAATCCTGACAAACTGCCGGACGGCGGAAAGGCCGCCGATGATGGTCCGGTCCCCCACCACCACATGGCCGGCCAGGGTCACGTTGTTGGCCATGACCACATGATCGCCGATGATACAATCATGGGCGATATGGGCGCCGACCATCAAGAGACAGCCCCGGCCCACCCGCGTGACCATGGCGCCGCCTTCAGTGCCCGGATTGATGGTGACATATTCCCGGATGGTGTTTTCCGGACCGATTTCCAAGGTCGAGGGCTCGCCCTTGTACTTCAGGTCCTGCGGCTGGTGCCCCAGGCTCGCAAAGGGAAAAACCTGGCAGCGATCGCCGATCTTGCTGCGGCCTTCCACCACCACGTGGCTATGCAGGATCACCCCATCCCCCAGCTCCACATCGCCGCCCACCACGCAAAAGGGACCGATGCGGCCACCGGATCCCAGCTTTGCCTTTGGGTCGACGACCGCCGTGGGGTGAATCTCGGTCATCAGTCGTCCATGATCATGGCGGAGAACTTGGCCTCGGCGACCAGTGCGCCGTCGACCTTGGCCTGGCCGTGGAATTTCCACACGTTCTTGCGGTGCCGCACCTTGGAGACGAAGACCTCCATGCGATCCCCCGGCACCACCGGCCGGCGGAAGCGCGCCTCGTCCACCGTCATGAAGTAAACCAGCTTGCCGGCCGCTTCGCCTTCGAGGGTTTCCACCACCAGGACCGCCGCCGTCTGGGCCATGGATTCGATGATCAAAACCCCCGGCATGACCGGCTTGCGCGGAAAATGGCCTTCAAAAAACGGTTCGTTGATGGAAACGTTCTTGATGCCGACCGCGCTTTCGTCCGGCCGGATATGATCTACCCGATCGATCATCAAAAAAGGATAGCGATGGGGAATCATCCGCATCACTTCCATTATATCGACCGATTTTTCCCTTGTGGTTCCCCCCACTTGATCGTTCATCCCCTACCCCTTCGCCTTAACTTGCCGCTGCCAATGGGCGACAAGACGAAAAAACTCCCGCAACGGCATGGCGGGCGCGCCCGCCACGGCCTGTCCAGGAGCAACATCTCGCATGACCCCGCTCGCCGCGGCAATCTTCGATCCGGTGCCCAAGGACAAATGGCCGGCGATACCCGCCTGCGCCGCCACCGCCACATGATCACCCAAAATCGTACTGCCCGCGATACCCGACTGGGCGACAAGCACGCAGCCACGCCCCGTTCGAACGTTGTGCCCGATCTGAACCAAATTATCAATCTTGGTTCCCTGTCCGACTACTGTATCCGGCCCCGCCCCGCGGTCAATCGTCGAATTTGCTCCAATCTCCACAAAATCCTCGATGATCACCCGGCCGAGCTGAGGCACATCCACGTGCCCGCGCGGGTCCATGGCAAAACCGAAGCCCCGGGTCCCGATGCGGACCCCATGATGAATCTGGCACTTAGCACCAACCAAGCAATGGCTGAGGGTAACGTTGGTTCCAATACCCGTATCAGGTCCGATCTCCACCCCGTCTTCTATGACGGAATTGGCGCCGATGGAGCATCTTTCACCGATCACGACCAGAGCGCCGATCACAACATTGGGACCGATAAAAACGCCCTCACCGATTCGAGCCG
>JANQKX010000729.1 GCA_028280915.1 Kiloniellaceae bacterium | reverse complement strand
AAGGCGGTAGCCAACCGTGGTCAACAGCCGGTTCTTTGACATGACGGCTGCATTCCCTGTGTTAAAAAGTGCAAAGGAACCAGTGCCATAGGTGGTTTTCATCATGCCGGGCTTAAAGCAGGCCTGGCCCACGGTGGCCGCTTGCTGGTCGCCGGCGATGCCGCGGATGGGCAGGGCCTTGCCAAAGAGCGAGGCGGGGGTGACGCCGAACTCGGCCTGGCAATCCAGGACTTGGGGCAAGAGCGCCCGGGGCACGTTGAGCAGCGCCAGGAGATCGTCGTCCCAGTCCTGATCATGGATGTTGAACAGGAGGGTGCGCGCCGCGTTGGTGGCGTCGGTGGCGTGGACCCGGCCGCCGGTCAGGCGCCAGAGCAAAAAACAATCGATGGTGCCGAAGGCCAGCTCGCCCTTTTCCGCCCGGGCGCGGGCGCCGGCCACATTGTCCAGAAGCCAGGCCACCTTGGTGCCGGAAAAGTAGGGGTCGAGCAAAAGGCCGGTTTTTTCCCGCACCATGTCTTCATGACCGGCCGCTTTCAGATCGTCGCACAAGGCGGCGGTGCGCCGGTCCTGCCAGACGATGGCGTGGTGGATGGGCGCGCCGCTGGCCCGGTCCCAAATCACCGTGGTCTCCCGCTGATTGGTGATGCCGATGGCGGCGATGGCCGCCGCGTCGCAGCTGCCGTCAGCCAGGGCCCCCTCGATCACCGCGCAGGTGTCGCGCCAGATTTCGTCGGCGTCATGCTCCACCCAGCCGTCCTGGGGGAAATGCTGGGTGAATTCCTTCTGGGCGACACCGGCGGGGCGGCCAGCCCGATCAAACAGCATGGCGCGGCTGGAGGTGGTGCCTTGATCGATGGAGAGGATGCGGTCGGGCATGGGCGGGACTTTCCAGTCGGGTTTTGCGGGTTCAGCCGACAGACTAGCGCGAATTTTGGTTTTGGGACAGGCGGCAGAAAAGGCCGGGCTTGTTTCCCGGACCCAGGGCCGCCAAGTGATTGCCGTAGAGGCCAATCAAACTCCATGCGGAACAGATCACCTTGCCCCAAGTCTCCGTTCTCATCCCCGCTTATCAGGCCCAAGATACGATCTCGGCGGCCGTGACCAGCGTGAGGGCGCAAGACTTCGAGGATTGGGAGCTGGTTATCGCCTCGGACGACGGTCTGGACTACTTGGCGCTGTGCAGGGCCGCCGGTCTGGCGGACCCGCGTCTGCGTCAAACCTTTACGATTGAGCCTCGAAGCGGTCCCTCGGTTGCGCGAAACCGGGCTTTGGCTGTGGCCGGCGGCCGTTTTATCGCGCCCTTGGATGCGGACGACACTTGGCAGCCGGTCCGTTTGTCCCGTTTGTTGCCGTTGGCGACTCGGCATGGCGTTGCCGTGGACAACGTGGCGGTGATGGAGGGGGAGAACAGGCTATTGCGCCGGGCCTTTCCCGAGCTGACAAAGGGGGAGGAGGCGGGGCTGTCTGCGGCCCGGATCATGCTGTGCGGTGTTCCCCTGCAGCCCCTTGTGGCCCGTGAGATTGCGGCGTCCGGCTGGCGCGAAGAAGTGGGCTTTGCCGAGGATGTGATCTTTAACCTGGAGGTTCTCTCCCGGGCCGGCGGCTACGCCGTTGTGGGCGATAGCCTGAGCCACTACCGCCTCCGCCCGGATTCCTTGAGCAATGGTCCGGATGCCTGCCGGTTGGCCGACGATGGATACCACCAGATTCTGGCGGATTTGGCCATGGGCGCCTTCGATTTGACGGCGGAAATCCGGCGCGAGGCCCAAAGCCTCTTTTTGCAAAAGAAGGCCACCAACAAGGCCTTCGAGACCGCTTTGCGGGCGGGCCGCTGTGCCAGCTTTCAAGAATTTTTGGCCCTTGGCGGTGATCACTGACAGAATCGCGGGCGGCCGTACCGCCCAAAAAAAGGCCCCGACGGGAATGAGGGCTCGCTCCGTCGGGGCAAATCTTCGAGTGAACATTGAGGCAATCGCGAATTGGTGCCTGACTCGTCAAGCGAGACAGACTCCGCATCACATGGCGCCAGGGGTTGATGCCTATATGGGATAAACGATGGCCCCCGACGACAACCCGTTGAAGTTACGTCCGCCAGTCGGGGTGCGCATTGATATATGTCAATTTTGACCGTCGCCGAGGCCGATCGGATCGTTTTCTTGCACCTCGCCGCCGCTTATCACCTCGGCGTAGATGCCCATGTCGGCGTGATTGAAGCCCCGGCGCAGGGCCAAGGGCAGATTGGCGTCCCGCTCGGCGGTTTCCGGGTTCACGTTGGTGGCGGCGCAGCGCTCGGTACGCTCCAGAACCTTTAGGCGGACCTCTCCCAGCGAGATTTCCGATCCCACCCAATCGAACTCCTGCCAGGCGGGCAGGCCGTTAAAGTAAACGTTGGCCCGGAACCGCTTAGGATCGATGGACTGGCGGGCGACCCGCTCCAGATCCCGGATGCTGGCGAGGGAAACGATGGAGACCACCTTTTCCGGCACATCGGAAAAGCTGTGCCCCGCCGCTTCCAGCAGTTTTGGCGTGCCCCGGCAGTGGCCCGCCATGAAACCGGCGAAAAACTGGCCGATTACGGTCCGCCCCATGATATCCACCGCGCTGGCCCGCACCACCTGTTTGCCCTTGCGGTAGATGGCCAGTTCGCCGCTGTCCGGATCAAAATGGGCATCCAGCTGGGCCAGCTTTTCGTCCTTGGCCAGCATCAGAAAGTTTTGCTTGGGCATCCACTTGGGCGCGGCGGTGTCGAACTGGGTCGAGCCGTGGGCCAGGGCAAAGCGCCGGTCGTGGGGCAGGGGTTCCCCCACCGCCAGGGGAACGGAACGCAAGCGCTCGCCGTTGAGGCCCTTGACGGGATAGCGGTAAATCTCGGTGATCTTCGCGGTCATCTTTGTTCTGTCGTGTGAAACCGGCCGCCAGTCCGGGGCAGATCGATCACACGGCTCCTTTTATTGCGCTGCAGCATCTAACAGGGCCCAGAGGAAGACTGTCAAGGGTCATGTGCCAGCTACCGGGGCGTCACGGCGGCGGATTTTGCGGCATATTTTACCCTTCCGCACCTTGTGTCTTTTTTGCAACAGTCCCATATGCTGGATAGACGGGTGACATGCCAATCACTCGAAGATATCAACGTTAATATGCCCATGCTTCAGAGCAAGGTGGGCCGGGTTCAATCTTGGACGGTTTCAGGCCGCGCTTTTGGCTGGAGCCGAGGAGGACTCTGATCAAATGGATCAAAACAAGTATACGGAGCGCTCAAAAGGGTTTTTGCAAGCGGCCCAGGGCTTGGCCCAGCGCTCAAATCACCAGCAATTAACGCCCGAACACCTCTTGAAGGTCTTGATCGACGACCCGGAGGGCATGGCCGCCAACCTGATCAAGGCGGCGGGCGGCAATGGGAAAAAAGCGGCGGCGGATACGGAAACGGCCCTGGGCAAGCTGGCCAAGGTGGGCGGCGCCGGCGCGGGACAGCTGTATCTTTCCCCGGAGCTGGGCAAGGTCTTTGCCCAGGCGGAAACCCTGGCCGAGGAGGCTGGGGACAGCTACGTCACGGCAGAGCGCTTGGTTCTGGCCTTGGCCATGGCCAGCGGGACCACGGCGGCCAAAATCCTCAGCGACGCCGGCGTCACGCCGACGGGCCTGAACCAGGCCATCAATCAATTGCGGCGGGGCCGGAAGGCCGAAAGCCCCACGGCGGAAGACCGCTATGACGCCTTGAAAAAGTATGCCCGCGACCTGACGGAAGTGGCCCGGGACGGCAAGCTGGACCCGGTGATCGGGCGCGATGAGGAAATCCGCCGCACCATCCAGGTGCTTTCCCGGCGGACCAAAAACAATCCGGTTTTGATCGGCGAGCCCGGCGTGGGCCAGGCCTTCCACGATGGCGGTCTTGCC
>JANQKX010000712.1 GCA_028280915.1 Kiloniellaceae bacterium | reverse complement strand
ATGCTCATTCCCTTTGCCCATAACATGCCGCAAGGCTTGGTTCCGGCCGCCTTCGCCGACGACGGCGTATTGGTTGGCAAGGACGGGCTCACCTTGCTGAACGACCGGCCCATCAACGCGGAAACCCCGCCCCACCTGCTGGACGATCCCATCACGCCCACCAACCGGCACTTTATCCGCAACAACGGCCTGCCGCCCGAGGACGTGGACCCGGCGACCTGGACCTTGAAGGTGGACGGTTTCGTGGACAACCCCATGGAGATGACCATCGCCCAGCTCAGTGAGAATTTCGAGGTGGTCACCATGGCGCTTATCATCGAATGCGGCGGCAACGGGCGGGCCGCCTTTGACCCGCCGGCCAAGGGCAACCAATGGACCTATGGTGCGGTGGGCTGCTCCGAATGGGGCGGCGTGCGCCTGAAGGACGTGCTGGAAAAGGCCGGCGTCCAATCCAACGTGGTCTATACCGCCCACTACGGCGCCGACGAACATCTGTCCGGCGATCCGGAAAAGCTGCCCATCTCCCGCGGGCTGCCCATCGAAAAGGCCATGACCGACGACATCTTGATCGCCTTTCAAATGAACGGCGATGCCTTGCATCCGCAAAACGGCGCGCCCCTGCGCCTGGTGGTGCCCGGCTGGCCCGGCTCCTGTTCCCAGAAATGGCTGCGCCGCATCGAGCTGCGGGATCAGGTGCACGATGGTCCCAAGATGACCGGCACCTCTTACCGCGTGCCCAACCGGCCCGTTGCCCCCGGCGAGGAAGTGGCCAAGGAGGACTTTGAGATCATCGAGCGCATGCCGGTGAAATCCCTGATCACCTATCCGGAAAACAACGCTGCCTTCGGCCGAGAGATCGAGATACGGGGCCACGCCTGGTCCGGCGACCGGACGGTTTCCGCCCTGGATCTCTCCATCGACTTTGGCAAGACCTGGATTTCCGCCGAGTTGGACCCGCCGGTGAACGACGGAGCCTGGCAGAACTGGCGCCAGACCGTGAGCTTCCCCATGGCCGGCTACTATGAGGTCTGGGCCCGGGCCACGGACAGCGCCGGCGACATGCAGCCCTTTGCCATCGCCTGGAACCCCAAGGGCTACCTCAACAACACCATGCACCGCGTCGCCCTGCGCATCAGCTAGGTATCTGCGCGTCAGCTAAGCAAAAAAGAGACGCGGCCGGCAATTCAACGCCGGCCGCGCCTTAACCTTGACCCCATTTCCATAGGGCGATCCAAAAATGCAAAAACTCATCACCGGCACGGTACTGTGCCTTGCCCTCGGCTTGCCTGGACTAGGCCCGGCCCTCGCGGAGGACGAATTCGGCGATTTCGTCGTGGCACCCGGCGCCGAAGAAACCTACTACGCCTGCATCGCCTGCCATTCGGAAAAAATCGTGGTGCAGCAGGGCTTGACCCGCAAAGACTGGGACGAACTGCTGGACTGGATGATCGAAGAACAGGGCATGTATGAGCCCGAGGCCGAGGAGCGGCGGATCATCCTCGACTACCTGGCCACCCACTATGGCACGGACCGGCCCAATTTCCCGGCCCACTGACTATGCTGTCAGGCGCAGGGAGCCGCCTGCGCCGTGGCATCCGACATGGCCGTGCGCATTTCGGGCACGTCCAGGGCCCTGCGGGTCATGGCTTCCAGATAGCTGCCGATCGCCCAAAACCGGTCCGGGTCCATGCCCGAGGCCAGCAGGGTAAAGCGGGCCGGGCCGGCCTGCCACTGGCGCTGCTGCGCACCCTTTGCCGCCGGCTGGCTGGCTTGCCCCTGGCTTGGATCAACCAACTTGGGATCAACCGCTTTTGCATCAACCGCTTTTGCATCAACCACCAGGGTCACACGGCAGCCCCGCTGTCCCCGGTAATGCAGAGCGCCTGTTTGCCGCTCTCCCGAGCGTTCCACCTGCATGTCCACCAAGGTCAGGCCGGCCGAACTCAAGTCCGGTGCCTGACCCAGGCCCAGCTTGGCCAGCCACAGACTGTCCTCCGCCGCCGGCGTCACGGTATAAGAGCGGTCGGCAAAGCGCCCATGCCAATCAGCCGGGTTCAACGGGGCCGTTTGGGTAAAAAACAGGACATAGCCCAGAGGCAGCAACAAAAGAGCCAGGGCCGCCGCCACCGCGGGGCGCCAAACCCGGCGCCCGGGACGCCGGGACAGAACCGCGTTTTCCGGTTCCATTGCGGATACCTCGGGTAAGTCTTCCGCCGTCGGCACCGGGCGCATCCGCGACAAGGTGCCTTTGAGAGCCATGACACGGTCCAGGGCCGCTCGCAACTCCGGCTCGGACTCAAGCCGGGCCTCAAGCGCGCGGCGGGCAGACGGTTCCAGCTCCCCATCGGCGTAGGCGTTGATCAATTGCCAGTCTTTTTCGTTCAGCGTCATCTCGCCTTCTTGGACTTTTTCTGAGGAAAGTCAATGACCTTTCGGTCGTCCACCAAAGCCAGCAAGGCCTGGCGGGCCCGGCTTACCCGGCTCATGATGGTGCCCAAGGGCACCGCCAGCACATCGGCCGCCTCGGCATAGCGCAGCCCCATCACATCCACCAGAAACAGCAACTCGCGCTGTTCGGGCTTCAGCTTCTCAAAGGCCAGGCGAACCAGCGCATCCTCCGTATCCCGGCGACCGGACAAGTCGTCACCATATAGACGTACATGGGCTTGCGCGTATTCCATGCGCACCCGGCGTTTTCGCAGTTCATCCAGATGCAGGTTGCGAATGATGCGAAACAACCACGGCCGCAGGTTTTCCAAGCGGTCCGGCGGCTCCGGTGCCCGCAAGGCCCGCTCGATGCCGTCGTTCACCAGATCCTCGGCCAAGGCGGGATCTTGGCTGATGGCCCGCGCATAGGCCGCCAACTCGTGATGCAGTTTCGGGATCAGGTCGCGCAGGGGCAAGGACAGCTACCCGGACTAGGGACAAAGAGCGTCAGTTTACGGCCAAATCAGGCTGAAAGCCTAGCTTTCTATCGCCTTAACGCGGGCAAGCGGGATGCCTAGGAAAGAGGACGGGCCTCGATAATGGCGAACTCCGATTCGCTGCGCGTCATGCCCAGGACGTCAAAACCAGCCTGGGTCAGCAGGGATTCCAGTTCTTCCTGGGACCGCTCCCCGCTCTTCTGCAGGACCATGAGCTGCAGGTCCATCATCTTGGCCGGATCGGGTTCATTGACCGGTAGCAGCACCGGCTCGATGATCACCAGCCGGGCCGAGCCGGTCATGGCCCGCCGGCAGTTGTTGAGCACGGTGACCGCCGCCGCATCCTCCCAATTGTTGATGAAGGACTTCATGACGTAAAGGTCAGCGCCCCGCGGCACCGCCTGGAAACAATCTCCACCGACGATACGGCAGCGGGTGCCGGCCGGGTGCTCGGCGACCGCCGCCTTGGCCGCCTCGGCCACGGGAGGCAGCTCGAACAAGATGCCCCGCGCATTGAAATTCTGGGCCAGGATGGGCAGCAACAGCTGGCCCTTGCCGCCGCCCAGATCGGCGATGGTGCGAAATCGGGAAAAGTCGTAGGCCTGCAGGATGGCCGGGACCACGCCCCGGTACTTATCCTCCATGGCCCGGTTGAAGAGGGCCCCGAAGTCCGCGTCCTTTTGCGCGTAGTCCAAAAAGCCGCTGTCATAGATGCGCTCGAAAGCCGCATCGCCGGTCTTTACCGAATAGCCCAAGGCGGCCCAGGCGTTTTGCACTTCGGCACTATTGACCATCATGGCATAGCCCGCCAGGGAGCGGGGATCGTCCTGGCAGAGGTAACGCCCCTTTTCGGTGAGGGAATAGACCCCCTCCCCGTCCTGCTCCAAGATTCCAAGCCCGGTTAGCGCCCTTAAGAACCGGCCCAGGCTGCGTTCCTGCGCCCCCAGGTCCTCGGCCAGCGCCGCCGCCGTGCGGCCGCCGCCGCGCAGGGCCTCCGGAATGCCCAAGTGGCAGGCCACCGACAGGCATTGCGCGGGCCAATTGCCCTCGATCATCCGCAAGAGCTCTTGTCGCAAGGGATCTATCATCTGGCGCGGTCCCCCTTTGTCGTGCCCAATCCGCTAAATTGGCCCGGGAAGTCCGCCCCGGTCAAGATTTCAGGGTCAAGGTTTCAGAGTCACGATTTCAGGGCCAGGGATTCGGGGTTAGGGGCAACTGGACCTTTGGCGCCAGTCAGGGCACTCTAAGCGGGCCCAATAACGAGACGGCGGCCGCGAAATGGAACTCCTCACCCTTGTCATGTACCTCGGCGCGGGCATCGCCGCCGGTCTTCTGGCCGGCCTGTTCGGGCTGGGCGGCGGGCTGATCCTGGTGCCGATTTTTTACCTTTCCTTTCCCCTGCTGGATGTTCCCAGCTGGGCAATCATGCATCTGGCGATCGGCACGTCGCTGGCCATCATGATCGTGACCTCGGCGGATTCGGCCTATTCCCATCACAAAAAAGGCGACATCTTGTGGAGCGAGGTCAAGAAACTGGCCCCCTTTTACGCCCTGGGCGCCTTGATCGCCGCCTTGTCCACGGCCTTCATCCCCAGCCATTTGCTGCGCTACTTTTTCATCGCGCTCTTGGTTTACGTGATCCTTCATTCCATCCTGAAAAAGGACTTCACCGAGGATCATCCCTTGAGCGACTATCGCCCGCCGAACCGCTTGGTCCTGGCGCTTTTCGGCACCTTCACCGGCTGCCTGTCGGCCTTACTGGGCATCGGC
Organism: Kiloniellaceae bacterium; assembly: GCA_028280915.1. Classification (GTDB taxonomy): domain Bacteria; phylum Pseudomonadota; class Alphaproteobacteria; order Kiloniellales; family Kiloniellaceae; genus JANQKX01. Next base: position 2,822 of record JANQKX010000712.1, on the reverse strand, counting down.
GGTTCGCCCATCACCGTGCCCTTCTTGCGCAACTACAAGCTGCCCATGGTCAACACGGTGGCCATCGCCGCCACCTTGGCCGCCCCCATCGCCCTCTTCGGCGCGGCGGGTTATGCCATCACCGGCTGGGGCATCGCCGGCTTGCCGGACTGGACCACCGGCTTCATCTATTGGCCGGCCATTCCGGGCATCATCGTCGGCGTACTGTGCACCGTGCCCTTGGGCACCCGGCTGTCCCACTCCCTTTCCGACAAACTGGTGGCCCGGGCCTACGTGGGGCTTTTGATCGCCGTGCTGATCGCCATGATCGTCTAAGCGCTTTAGCGACTTGAGGTGGCGGGCCGGCTCGGCCATCATGGCCCAAACATTGCAAAGCGAGTCGAGCATGTCAGATTTTGATTTTCGCCACTGGTCCCATCGGGCCGCCGATTGGGGCGCCGATTATCGCGAGACCCTTTCCCGGCGACCGGTCCGCGCCCGCACGGAAGTGGGGGACATTGCCGCCCGGATCGCCGAGTCGCCGCCGGAAGCGGCCGAAGAGATGACGCAGATCTTCGCGGATTTCGAGGCCATCGTGCCCGACGGTTTGACCCATTGGCAGCACCCCCGGTTTTTTGCCTATTTCCCGGCGAACGCGGCCCCCGCGGCGGTGATCGCCGAACAACTGGCCGGCGCCATGGCCGTGCAATGCATGCTGTGGCAAACCTCTCCCTCGGCCACCGAGATGGAAATCAAAATGGTCGACTGGCTGCGCCAGGCTCTGGGTCTGCCGGCCGAATTCCAAGGGACGCTGCAGGATTCGGCCTCTTCGGCGACCCTTTGCGCCGTTCTGACCATGCGGGAGAAGGCCCTGGATTGGACCGGCAACCAGAAGGGTCTTTTCGAGCAACAGCGGCTGCGGATCTATGCCTCCCATCATACCCACAGCTCCATCGACAAGGCCCTCTGGGTCGCCGGCATCGGACAGGAAAACCTGGTCAAGATCCCCGCGGGTCCCGACCTGGCCATGGATGAAGAGGCGCTGCAGGCCGCCATTGATCAAGACCGTCAGGCGGACCACCTGCCGGCGGGGATCGTGATCTGCGTGGGCGGCACCTCGGTCGGGGCCACGGACCACGTGGACGCCGTGTGCCGGATCGCGGAACGGGAAGGTCTTTACACCCACGTGGACGCGGCCTGGGCCGGATCGGCCATGATCTGCCCGGAGTTCCGCAACCTTTGGCAAGGGGTCGAAAGGGCGGATTCCATCGTGTTCAATCCCCACAAATGGCTGGGCGCCCCCTTTGAATGTTCGGCCCATTTCGTGCGGGATCCACAAAGCCTCATGCGCACCCTTTCCATTCATCCCGAATACCTCAAGACCTACGGCAAGGACGGCATCGTCAATTTCAGCGACTGGTCGGTGCAGCTGGGCCGGCGCTTCCGGGCCTTGAAACTCTGGTTCCTCCTGCGCGCCTATGGCCTGGAGGGCCTGCGCCAACGCATGCGCAACCACGTGGCCTGGTCCCAGGGTCTCGCCGAACGATTGGGCGCCGAGAGGGATTTCGAAATCACCAGCCCGCCGATGCTGTCACTGTTTTCCTTTCGCTACCGGCCGGAAGGGGCCAAGGGCGACGCGCTGGATGCCCTTAACCTGCGCTTGGTCAACGCCATCAACGACGACGGCCGGATCTATTTGACCCAAACCACCCACGCAGGCGCCTTGGTGATCCGGTTCCAAGTGGGTCAGTTCGATTGCAGCGCAGACGACCTGGATCAGGCATTCGATACCATCACAAGCATGGCCCGCGGCCTGACGACGGCTTAACGCACTGCTTTCGCGTGGGAATCCACCACATGACGCCGAAGTCAGGGCCCGGCAAGGAAGCACCGGCCCGCGCCTCCTACATAGAGGGTACAAAAATCACAGTTTACCCGAACAGGAGTGCAAAATGCCCGATCTCACCCTTCAGTGCCCCCAACATGACATTTCCGTTGGCTACATCCCCGGCACCTTGCCGCCCAAGCTGGTCCGCCGCGGGGGTATCTCCCCGGGCCGCCCGTTGAAGACCCAGTCACCCATGAAAAAAGTCGAGGCCATCGTCACCGCCCTGCGCGGCGATGGCATCAAGGAGGTTCTGGAGCGCACCGGCATAGCAGGCTTTACCTTGACCCAAGCCCATGGCTTTGCGCCCCGGCTTCACGCCTCGGACCACTATCGCGGCGCCCCTAACGACCGGGAGGTCGCGCCGGAAATGAAAATCGAGGTGGTGGTGGAAGAGCCCTTGGTGGAACGGGCCATTGAAGCCCTGCAGCAGCTCGCCGAAGGCGGCCAGATCGGCGAAAGCCGAGTGGTGGTCACGCCGGTGGAGAACTACCTGCGCATTCCCGCCTACGTCTGACCGGCCCTTGCCCCAGTCTTGCCGTTAATCCAGGTCCAAGGGCCAGATCGGTCGCGGGATCTTGCGGTAGGGCAAATCCTTCAAGCGCATGGAGGCCGCGCCGCCCGCGTCCACCAACATGGTCTCGCGGGCGAGAGGGCCATAGGCGGCGCGAAAGTGGTTGCGGCTTTTCAGGCCGATGGTGGTCTTGGCCGCGGGCTCGATACCCTGGGAGCGGAAGACTTGCAGGTCCATGACGGCGGTGGGGTGGGAGCAGACAATGATCTCCACCCCCTCGACCTGCAGCACCATGGTGGGACCCATGGAAAAAGCGACACCTTGCCACATGGGGCCCTCGCAGGTGAACTTGCCGTCGCTGAGACGCATCACCCGGCCGCGCAGCGCCAGGGGCGGTGTCAAGCCGGGGTCGGCCCAGCCGCCCAGTTCCAAGTCAATCTCGAC
>JANQKX010000703.1 GCA_028280915.1 Kiloniellaceae bacterium | reverse complement strand
CTGCCCGCCAAGGACGGCAAGGCGGATGTCTTGTCAAACATCGGCACGGGCACCTATCTGCTGAAGGAATTCGAGCCGGGTGTGCGGACCCTCTTGGAGCGTAATCCCAACGCCTGGCAGAGCGACTTCGGCTTTGTGGATAGCTGCGAACTCACGGCCATCCTGGACGACGCGGCGCGGGAAAGCGCGCTGCTCACTCAGGACGTGCAGGTGATCAACCGGCCGGGTCTGAAGACCATCACCCGCTTGGCCCGGGTGCCCCACGTGAACATCATCGACGTGGATTCCAACCTGGCCTTCACCCATCCCATGCGGGTCAACATACCGCCCTTCGACAATCCGGATTTCCGCAAGGCCCTGAAGTTCGCGGTGCCGCGCCAGGAATTCGTGAACAAGATCCTCTTCGGTTATGGCGTGATCGGCAACGACCAGCCCTTGGGCCCGGTCTTCAACAACTATGACCCCGACATCACGGTGGACTACGATTTGGACAAAGCCAAGTTCCACCTGAAGGAAGCGGGCATGGAAAATGCCAAGATCGAAATGCACACCTCGGATACCGCTTATGGCGGCGCGGTGGACGCGGCGCAGATTTTCCGCGAGCACTTCCTGAAGATCGGCGTGGATATGACGGTCACCCGCGAGCCCAAGGACGGCTATTGGTCGGACGTGTGGAACGTGAAGCCCTTCTGCTCGTGCTATTGGGGCGCCCGCCCGGTGGAGGACATGATCCTCTCCATCGCCTATCTGTCGGATGCGCCGTGGAACGATTCCCTGATCAACATTCCCCGGGTGGACGAACTGATCAAGGCGGCCCGGGGCGAGTTGGACCCGGCGGTGCGCAAGGGCATGTACTCCGAGGTGCAGCAGCTGATCTCCACCGACGGCGCGACCATCATTCCCGCCTTCGGCAAGGACGTGGCGGCGACCAACAAGGAAGTGGGCGTCGGTCCGCGAATCGGCGGTGGCTGGGAAATGGACGGCGGCCATTTCGTCAAACGCTGGTGGCTGGAAAGCTAAAACTTCCTGAAGTAAAAGGGTGTCCCCTTATACCGGACACCCTTTCTCGGACTCCAAGGGGCAGGGTTTCGATCCTGCCCCTTTTTTATGGTTTCGGCGTCCCGCGTCAGCGTGTGCCGACACGGTCGAGAAAAGTCCTGAGCGGCGGGGCCACCCGGTCGGAGGCCTCCAGCATGATGGCGTGCTTTAGGCCGTCCAGAATGATCAACTCCGAGTCCGGCAGCGCCGCGGCGATCTGCCGGTTCAGGCGCGGGTTGCAGCCGCCGTCCAACTCGCCGGTCAGAACCAGGCAGGGTGCGGTCACCTCGTGCAGCCAAGGCGCCATCTCGGTGGTGGCGTAGATGCGGAAAACGTCCATGAACACATCGGCCGGCGTGGCCAGCACCCGTTCCTTGCGGGCCTGGATAACCTCTGGCCGGCGCGCCATGAAATCCTCGGTGAACCAGCGGTCGGTCAGGGCGTCCAGCATGGGCCCGATGCCCTTGTCCTTCATGGCCTGGACCACGGCCAGCACCTTGGCGCTGTCGTCCTCGGTGCGGAAGGCGGCGGTGCTCAAGAGCCCCACCGAGAGGGTATGCTCATGATAGGCCCGGGCATAAGCCGGCCCGATCATGCCGCCCAGGGAATGGCCCACCACGTGGATGCGCTCGTGGCCCAGCTGGGCACGCAGGGCCTCCAGGTCGGCGACCAGATCGTCCAGGCTATAGGGCACCGGCGGGCAGGGCGACACCCCATGCCCCCGCAAGTCATAGGAAACGCAGGTATAGGCGTCGTCCAGCAGGGGAATCAAATTCTCCCAAGTATGCCGCGAGGCCCCGATGCCATGTACGAAGTAAACCGGCGGCCCCTCGCCGCTGACGGAAAAGGAACAGGCAACGGGTGTAACGTCGGTATTGGGGGACATGGTCTTTCCGGGCTTTCATTCGGTTGGCGTGCTGGCGGCCAGCGTATCGGCGATTTCCGTACCGCTGGCACCCCTGATCTGACACCCTCGGGAAGGTTCTGTAAAACGAATTCTTTCAAAGCTGATGATTGACGTTTTCGAACTGTTTTGCTCCGATCGTCCGAGCTTCGCTGATCCATATCCGATGGCCCCTCAGTACCTAGAGGCTGACAAGACTTGATCGCATGGGTCATACTCTTCGTTTCTGTTCCTCTTTTTGAATTGAGATGGCATGGCCAAGACTCAACCTGTAACGGCGCAAAAGGCCAGCGATCAGTTGCGGGCCAAGTTTGGAAAGAGTTATACGCCGGACAAAATTCAGCTCGAATATCGAGGCTGGCGCTGGCTGGCATTCCTGCCGGACGGGCAAATAGCCTTTTTTGCTGACACGCCACTGGCCGTCGCCAAGCTTGCGGGCGAGAAGGCAGTGCTGGAGCGGCTGAGTGGCCGGGTTGGTTTTTCCGTTCCGGAAGTGATCCATTGCAATGCCGTGGAAGGCATTCAGATCCGCAGCGTTGTCCCGGGCATTCAACTGGGCGGTGCTGGTCGGGAGGCTCTCTTTGCCCATTCTCCACAGGGCGAAAAGCTCGCCCGGGATCTGGGCCAGGCGATGGCAGAGCTGCATGGGGCGCTTTCCGTGCCCGAGTGCCATGAGCTTGGACTGGAAAGCTGCCTGCCGGCGAGTCTAAATTTGGATTTGTCAGCCGTTACCCACGACCAATTGGCCAAGCTTGGCGTGGCAGAGGCGGCGCGGCAGGTGATTGCGTTGATGCGGTGCCATCAAGGTTCCCCAGAAGACGAGGTTTTTGTACATGGCGACCTCTGGGCAGGAAACATAGCCGTCAATCCCGTGACCGGGGCCTTGGGGGGAATCTTCGATTTTGATGAAATGGGCCTGGGGGACCGCTGCCATGACTTGCGTTTTCTGCCCTCGTTTGGCGCGAAGTTTATGAATTTGGCTTGTGACGCCTATGCCGACCGGGCAGGCCTGGAACTGTCAATCCTTAGAATTCAACGCTATCACGCCCTTGCCGCAATCGAGGCCTTCGATAAGGATATTGCTTCGCAAGATGCGGAGCGTTTGTGCGCGCGGCGGGACTGGCTTGTGGACGCCTTGGCGGGCGTCTAAACATCCGGTCGATCTTCTCTCCACATCCTGATCTGGGGCGCTTGAGACCGATTTTCCGGTTCGTGATCCTGCCCGCCTCCACGCCTTGGGCAGCTGTATCAAGGCCTAACGGCTAAGGGGCTTCGGAGTCTAAACAACTTTATCGCGCATATATTAGGCTTATTTTCATAGAACTACACTAAATTTCCTGCTATTTGGCGCTATAGCTATTGCAAAGGTCGAGGCGGACATGTCGAAGGGTATCTTGAGCCAGGCGCGGCAGGCTTATGCCAAGACGGGCAAGCCGATCCCCGTTCAGCTTTACGAAATGGCTCAGTTGGCCTTGGGGCCGGGCAGAATCACGCCGCGGGAGTACTTTTTCTTCCGGCTGTATGATGATGATCTGTTCGATGACAAGAGCGAAAAAAGCCGCTTTATCGGCAAGGCGGCGGAATATCCGGTTTCTCGCTTTGTGAACAACACCGATTGGTACGCCGTTTCGGCGGATAAATTGGTGGCGCAGATGGTGTTTCAGTCCTTGGGGCTGCCCGTGCCCGGGATCAAGGCGATTTTTCACCGCTATCGCACCGCCGGTAACGTGCGGGCTTTGCGCAACGGCGATGATATCGAGGCGTTTTTACGCCTTCCCAACGTTTATCCCATGTTTGCCAAGCCGATCACCGGCAGCCATGGCCTGGGCACCGCCAGCCTGCAAGGCTATGACGCTCAAAGCGACGAGATCCTCATGCCCTTCGGCAAGCGGGTCAGGGTGTCGGACTACGTGAACTCAATCCGGGATTTTCCCAAGGGCTTTTTGTTCCTGGAGCATCTGCATCCCCACCCGTATCTTGAGAAAATCTGCGGCGACCGGGTGGCGTCCTGCCGGGTGATCGTTTTTCTCGGCGGTGCCGAGCCGGAAATCACTCATGTGATGTGGAAGATCCCCGCGGCGCAGAGCATCACCGATCACTTCGCCAACCCCGACAATCTCATTGCCCCGGTCGACAAGGAAACGGGCGAGGTCTTTCCCGCCCTGCAAGGCACGGGACTGGACCTGGTGACCCTGGATGCCCACCCGCAAAGCGGTGAGCGGATCACCGGTCTGATGCTGCCCCATTGGGATCAGGTCAAGGATCTGTGCCTGACCGCTTCCACCGCGGCCCCCGGTCTGCAGCTCCAGGGCTGGGACATCGCCCTGTGTCCGGAGGGACCGGTGATCCTGGAATGCAACATGGGCGGGGATTTTTGCGGTCCCCAGGTGGCCTTCGCCAAAGGCATGCTCACCCATTCGCTTGAAGCCGCCTTGGTTTACCGGAACAAGGCCTGGAAGCGCGCCGTGCTCGGCTCCATCGTGACCCGCTCCATCGCCAAGGCCCTGCCGAAGGGCGCCCAACGCAAACCCCACGCCGCGTGACCGCCGGGCGGCGGCCGCCAATCAAGACCTGCCCAGATTAAGTTTGCCTGGGATTAAGTAAGCCTTGGAGTAACTAATCCTGGGGACAACAAAACCTGGTGATAACTAAGCCTGGCCGGAGGCCTCTTTTCTGGCGGCCGGTTTGCGGTCGCCAAAATGGGGCATGACCTCCTCGGCCAGGCGGTGCATGGCTTCCAGGGATTCTTCCTGGCTTTCCCCCACGTTGCCGTTGCAGATCAGCTCGTCGATGCCCGCTTCGGCGTAGGCACCCAGGCGGTCGACCATTTCCTCGGGCGGGCAGATCAGCACGTTGTCCTTCAGCTCTTCCAGGCTCTGCTTGCGGGGCAGGGGGGCGATCCGGCCGTTTTTCACCTCGCCCGGGCCGGTGAAGACGTTGTCGAAGCGCTTGAAATAGTCGTGGGCCAAGCGGGCCTTTTCTTCGGCGTCGGCGGCGTCCCGGGCGCAATAGACCACCCGCAGCAGGGAGAGGCGCTGGGGGTCCCGGCCTAGGGGCTCGGCGCTGGCCTCGAACTCAGCCTTGCCCCGGCGGAAGGCGTCCACCTGGTCCAGGGCATGCTGGCGGTCGCCCATGAGCGGCGAGGTCTGCACGTGAAAGCCCCGCTTGGCGCAGTGATAGATCGCCTCGGGCACCAGGGCCGCGATCATCATGGACGGCATGGGCTTGGTCATGGGCCGGGGCATGGTGGTCAGGGCCTCGAAGTTATAATACTTGCCCGACCAGGACACCTCCTCGCGGGTCAGGAGCGCCTGCAGCACGTTCAAGGACTCGTCGAACTTCTCCCGGGATTCGGCGATGGGTGAATCCAGCCGGCCCATCTCATAGGCGAAGGCGCCCCGGCCCACCCCCAGGATCAGGCGGCCGTCGCAGAGGATGTCCGCCTGGGCCAGCTGGCCGGCGTAAAGGCGCATGTCGTGCAGCGGCAGCACCGCAACGGCAGTGACGATGCGCAGCCGCTCGGTCTCCGAGGCCACCTTGACCGCCATCTGCAGGGGATCGGGGGTCAAGAGGATGTTGATCAGGTGATGCTCGGGCAGGGCCACGGCGGCATAGCCCAAGGCCTCGGCCGTGCGGGCCTGTTCGCGCATGTCGTCGAACAACTTTTTGCCGCCGACGCTGGGATCGGGGAAATAACTCGACAGAAAATGATTGAACTCCATGGCGGCGGTCTTTCCTCGCTTTTCAATGGTCTTTTTCGATGACCCTTGGTTCAAATTAACACGAGGCTGGCGGTCCGGCCCCCTGTCTTGCCTGCGATGAAGTATCTCAAAGAGAAGATATATTTGTAAAACGAATTGTTTCCATTACAAAAATTGAAAAAATCGAACTATCCTTCTGATCTATTTCCGCCGCGCCATGGGGGAAAAAAGCCGCCGGCTCCCGGGGAAGGAGCCGGCGGACAAGTGCCCCTGACTTAAGCTGGTTCAGTTCGACGTTGATTCAGGTCGAAGCTGGCTTAAGTCGGGCAGGGAACCTTGGGCCGGGTGAAGGCCTGGGCACCGGTTTGCCCAAGGGCGGGGCGGCTGGCCGGCGCCTGGCGCCCGTATCTCCGCGACCGGGCGGGGCGGTGGAAACGGTGGCGGGGCTTGCCGCCGGGGCTGGACTGGCTTTGCGGCGAGCGGCTTGACACCTGGACGAGCGGCAAAACCTTTGGGGCCGTCGGTTGCACCTTGACCGGGCGGGCCTGTTGCGGTCCGCTGCTCACTTGAGTTTCCGCCTTTGCCTCCGCTTGGGCTTCCAGTCTCTGAAGCTCGCGCAGGGTAACCCGCTGGTCCGGCGCCAAGCTGGCGACGCGGCGGGCGGTCCAGGCGATTTCCTCCCGGTGCAGGCCGATGTCCCGCAGTAGCCTGTCATTCAAGTCGCTTAGCCGCAGATCGGTCTCACGCGCCTGCCAGTATGCCTTGACCTTTCCCGCCGTTCCCGTGACAAGGCCGGTCAGGGCGCGCCGCAGCAGGCGGTAGGATTGGTAGTAGGCGGCCGCTTGCGCTTCGTTGGCCTTTTGCAGATGTTCCCGGCGGCCCGGGTTGCTCAGGGGCCAAATGTAGTTGAACAACATGGCTGATCTCCTATCGCGGCGACGGCCCCGTTTTGCAACTGCATGCGGCCGTCACGATTTAGTTTGATTTGACACTTCTTTCCGTGGGAAAGTCCGTCAATCGTCATATGTTCAATATCGGAGGGATTTTTGCGATCCGCAAACGAGAAGATCTCAGCCCATAAGATAGAAATTCTAATGTCGAAATGTATCGATGAGCCGCGCCGTCCTGCCCCTTAGCGGCCTGCGGGCCTTTGAAGCGGCGGCGCGGCACCTGAGCCTGAAAAGCGCGGCCGAAGAGCTCAACGTGACGCCGGCCGCGGTTAGTCACCAGGTCAAGGCCCTGGAGGATTACTGCGGCGTTGAGTTGTTCGTGCGCCTCAGCCGGGCGGTGCAGCTGACCGAAGCGGGCCGGGCGGCCCTGCCGCTCTTGGAGGAAGGCTTCGA